>CAYLKK010000018.1:0-11542 GCA_964384495.1 uncultured Alphaproteobacteria bacterium | reverse complement strand
ACTCTATAGACTTTTGAACAATTTCAGCACCAAATGATTGAAATGATATACATTGATCTTGTCGAGAGTAAAACATATACAAAAGAAATATTTTTACTGATTTGTAGTCTCTTAATGTATTTAACAAAAGTAATAGTTCAACATAATCGTTTGTGTTTGCAACTGACGCGATAACAACACACTCTTTGTGTTTCCTTCTATCTACTTTTGCTGTTTTTAGTTCTAATTCCATAGAATCAAATATTTCTATTGATACATTTTGAAAATGTTCAAACTTATGAGCTATCGTTATAGCTGAAGTTGTTGCGTATATTTTCATATTAAATCTCAAATGGTCGGGGCGAGAGGATTTGAACCTCCGACCCTCTGTTCCCAAAACAGATGCGCTAACCGGACTGCGCTACGCCCCGAAAAGTTGGTTAATAATACAACATAGTTATATTATTATCAAGTTTTTTGTTGTAGTTGTTTGTGTATCATTTTCTGTGAATTATTTTTTTTAAACATGTTTTTCACATACTTTTGTTGTATATTTTGTCTCATATTTGAATAAATACTCTTATGTTGTTTATAAATCATTTTTTTGTTTATTGAACTGTGGAGAAGTTTTTGAGTATTTTTTTGTCATTTTTTATGTCGATAGTTTTCCACAGATATTTATACGAGAAATTCAATTTACGAGTGTTTCTGGTTTTATATGTTAAGTGATTTAGATGGAAATATAATATTTATGAGTTATTCAACAAAACTTTTTTACTTTGACTTTTTTTGCAAAGTAAACTATATATAAAGATAAGAAATAATTGCTTAGTTTCAGATAAGGAGATACGAGTTATGCCAAAAGTAGTTTTAAGTGGGCCAGATGGTAAGATTGAGGCTATATATCATCATAGTCCAGAAAAAGACACACCTATTGCGATTTGTTTACACCCAAACCCTATGCAGGGTGGAAGTATGAATAATAGGGTAACACATGCATTGTATCAATCTTTTGTCGAAATGGGGTATCCTACTGTAAAGTTTAATTTTCGTGGTGTAGGGTTATCTGAAGGAGTTTATTCTGATGGTGTAGGAGAGTTAGCTGACACTATGTTTGTATCTGATTGGATGCAATCTTTTAATGGTGTATCTAGACCTATCATTGTTGCCGGATATTCTTTTGGAAGTTGGATTGGTATGCAACTATTGATGAGACGGCCAGAGATTAGTGGGTTTATTTCTGTCAATCCGCCTGCTAATATTTATGATTTCTCTTTTCTTGCTCCTTGTCCTGTTCCAGGTATTATTTTCGCAGCGGAAAATGATACTATTTGTCCAAAGGAATCTGTTGATAAATTAGTTGAAAAATTAAATTCACAAAAAGGTGTTGCTGTTGATTATAAAGTAGTAGAAGATTGTGATCATGTTTATACGAATAAACTCGATGTTTTAAAAGGACTAGTAAAGTCTTATATTTTGAATAAATCTGAATTAGTAAAAGCTGTGTAGATATGGATATTTATTTAGATACAGCATCATTAGATGAAATAAAAAAATATATTTATCTCATTGACGGTATTACGACGAATCCTTCTCTTGTTTCTAGAGAGGGTTCTGATATGTTTGCAACTCTTGAATCTATATCTTCAGTTTTTGATAAACCTGTGCATATTGAGGTTATGTCGACAGAGGCTGATGATATGTTTATCGAAGGAATGTCGTATTTTTCTGTATCACAAAATGTGATTATAAAATTACCTGCAACAATGGATGGATTTGTAGCATGCAAGAAATTGTCTGATTTAGGTGTATCTACAAATATCACTTTGTGTTTTTCTTGTAGTCAAGCAATCTTAGCTGCAAAATGCAGTGCAACATACGTTTCTCCTTTTGTTGGTAGATTAGATGATTCTGGCGTGAATGGAATTGAACGAATTTTAAATATTGTTGAAATTTATAAAAAACAAGAATTCCAAACTGCAATTTTAGCGGCGTCTATTAGATCAATTGATCATGTAGTAGAATGTGCAAAGGCTGGTGTTGATGCAATAACATTACCTCCAAAAATACTAGAAGAAATGGTAAAACATGATTTAACTCGCAGAGGACTAGAATGTTTTCAAAGAGATTATTTACAAAAACGAGGATAAATGCAAGATAAATTAGTTTGTACTAAAAATAGAAATTTACATTGGTTGTTTATGTTACCATGTTTAATATGTTTATGCATTAGCACTGGTTGGCCAGTTTTAAGAACGCTATATTTTAGTTTTACAGACGCAAGTTTAGAATGCTTAGAGTGTCATACTTTTGTTGGTTTAGAAAATTTTACAAATTTGCTTACAGATCCAGAATGGTGGAAGGCTATTCAAAATACAGCAATCATTACAGTTGTTTCTGTTTTGTTTGAGACAATAATTGGAATGATGCTTGCTTTGGTATTACACAAAAACTTTAAAGGTAGAGGTTTTTTGCGTGTAGCTGTATTAATTCCATGGGTTATTCCTACAATAGTTTCTGCTCAAATGTGGTCCTGGATGTTAAATGATATTTATGGTGTTGTTAATCATATGTTGCTTTCTTGTAGTTTAATAAAAGCCCCGATTCCATGGATTGCATCAAATTTTATGAGTATAGTTTCTATAATTATTGTTGATGTTTGGAAAACTACACCGTATATGGCTCTTTTGTTGTTGGCTGGTTTACAGTCATTGCCTCAGGAATGTTTTGAAGCTGCAGATGTAGATGGAATCCCACCAATCAAGAAATTTACACGTGTTACGCTTCCATTAATGTACAAAACAATTGTGGTTGCTGTTTTATTTAGAGCTTTAGATGCTGTGCGAATTTTTGATTTAGTGTATATGATGACTAGCGGTAATGGCGCATCATCGACTATGTCTGTTTTTGTTCGAAGACATCTATTTGATTATACTGATATAGGTTATGGGTCTGCTGCTGCAACATTGCTTTTATTTGTTGTAGCATTGATTGGTGTTTTCTATATATCTCTTAAAAGTGGAAAAAAGGAAGAATTTTCTAAAACGGAGAGCGTTTAGGTAACAATGAAAATTAATAGAATTACAAGATGGAAAATAAAAAAAAACTTACTTAAATCCATGTTTGTATTTATGTATGTTTTAATTTGTATTTGGTGTTTGTTTCCATTTTACTGGACAGTTGTATCTTCGCTTAAAAGTCCTATAGAGATATTTTCAACAAATTTAATACCAAATTATATAACTTTCCAAAATTATATTGATGTGTGTAGAGATTCCTCTTTTTGTTACTCATTATTTAATTCTGTAATTGTTGCGAGTGTGACATCTGGAATAGCGTTAATAGTCGCTTTATTGGCAGCTTATCCGATAGCTAGAGAGAAGTTTAAGGGGAGACGCGTGGCTTTATTAGTTATGTTGGGGTGTACGACATTACCGCATGTCGCTGTATTGTCAGGGATGTTTGAGGTTATTAGTGTTTTAAATTTATACAATACTAGAACTGCTCTTATAATATCTTATATGATGATAAGTGTTCCATTTTCTGTATGGGTATTAACAAGTTTTATGAAAAATATTCCTACAGAAATTGAGGAGGCGGCAATAATAGATGGCGCAGGAAAGTTAAAAATACTTTTTAAAATTTTTATGCCAATAATTTCTCCATCAATGATTACAACTGGTTTATTGGCTTTTATTGCAGCTTGGAATGAATTTCTGTTCGCATTGACTTTCACTATGACAAATAGAGCTAGGACAATTCCTGTGGCGATGGCTCTTTTTAGTGGAGCCTCTCAACATGAACTACCTTGGGGGGTAATTATGGCTGCAAGTGTGTTTGTTACTTTGCCTTTAATTATTTTGGTTATAATTTTTCAAAAAAAGATTATATCCGGATTAATAGCTGGCGCTGTAAAAGGTTAGCACAGTATTTGTGTTAATAATAAAAATTTGTAATTTCATTATGCCCTGTTTTCTATCATTATTTGAATAACTTTTTCTAGTTCTTTTTTGCATTTTTTTAGTCTTGCTAATTCTTTAGAATCATCTGAGTCTTGGATTAAAAAAGAACTAATTCTTACGTCTAGTAAATCTATCAACATTTCTATAGATTTTTTTGTCAACGCCATTTTTGTCTCCTGATAAAATTATCTTTACTCTTATGATAATCTAGTTATAATTAAAAAAATAATAAAGTTGAGATTGTTTTTTTATGAAAGATAATATTGACAAAATAATTCAGTACTATCAAAAAGATCGAATTTTATGTTTAGATGTTGGAGATAAAACTATTGGAATCAGTGTATCTGATATGACTTGGTTAATTGCTAATCCAGTCACTGTGATCAGAAGAACATCAATAAAGCGTGATATAGATGAATTAAAAAAAATAGTCGATGATTATAAGCCTTGTGTAATTATTTATGGATGGCCTTTAGAAACAAACGGTATGGCTGGTAAACAATGCGAGAAAGTATCTAATTTTATTGATGTAATTAAAGATTTATTTAGTATATTATTAGTAAAATGGGATGAAAGGTTTTCGACGAAAATAGCTAATAGCGTACTAATAGAGGCTGATTTATCTAGATCTAAAAGGTCGAAAATAATAGACAAGATGGCTTCTACTTACATATTGCAAGGAGCTCTTGATTTTTTGAATTCTCAGAGAACCTTAAAAATATGATTAGTGATATGTAAAAATGCACGAAACAAATATAGTACATAACATATATGAAGCGATTCCGTTTTTAGGTATTATTTTGTCAATATCATTTTGGCCGCTTATAAATGGAAATTTTTGGCATAAAAATTCTAGAAGAATTTTATTAGCTTGGAGTATTATTTATGTATTCATGCAAGTGTTATGTAATGGTCTAACAGTAGCGAGTTTTTCTGTTTGTGAATCTTTGTTGAAACATTATATTCCTTTTATATTATTAATAGCGTCTCTATTTATTGTAACAGGAGGTATTTTTGTTGATTTTCCAAAAATCAGACATGGAGCTCTTACTAATTCATTATTTTTATTTTTGGGGTCTGTTCTAGCTGGTTGGATAGGTACAACTGGTGCTGCTTCATTATTGATACGACCTATGTTAAGACTTAATGAACACAGGAAATACAGAACACATATTATAATGTTTTTTATATTACTTATTGCAAATATAGGTGGCGTAGCTTCTCCGATAGGAGATCCTCCTTTGTATATAGGTTACCTTGAAGGGATGGATTTTTTTTGGCCAATTAAAAATTTATGGCATTATCTGTTTTTGATACTTATTTCTCTATGTTGTGTTTTCTTTATTATAGATAAATATTTATGGAACAAAGAGGATTCAACTAAAGAAGGTGAACTTAGGCATGGTCCTGGTTCTATGGTTACTTTACATGGAAAACGAAATGTTATTCTACTGTTTGCAATTTTGGCTAGCTTGGTATTTTGTAGATCAAATGAAAATTTTGAAATACTAGGTGTTTCTCTAAATAAAGGAGCTGTTATAAGAGATTCAATTCTTCTTGTAATATGTATTTTAGGTGGAAAGCTTTATTCTAAAATTGCACATCAAAAGAATGAATTTTCTTATGCTCCGTTAATTGAAGTAGTTGAGATATTTTTAGCTATTTTTATTACAGTGGCTCCTCTTTTAGATATGCTTGCATTAGGAGTTGATGGCCCATTTTCATTTATTTTTAAGTTTATATCTCCACATGGTGAAATGAGTACACTGAAAGCTTTTTGGGGATGTGGACTTTTATCATCGTTATTAGATAATTCTCCTACATTTCTAATTTTCTTTTATATGGCGGGTGGAGATGCTATAAAGCTGATGGGAGATCATGCAAATATTTTAAAAGCAATAGTGATGTCATCTGTCTTTATGGGTGGATTAACTTACATTGGAAATGCTCCTAATTTCGTAGTAAAATCAATAGCTGTAAGTAATGGCGTTTGTATGCCTGGATTTTTAAAGTATATATTAATTTCCAGTTGCATATTATTACCAGTTTTCGTCGTTATTTCGTTATTGTTGTAAATTTTATATGTGCGGAAAAATTACGTCACTTTGTCTGAAAAATTTCAGATCATATAGGTTTTTGGACATAAATGTAGATTCAAATTTTGTAATTTTCATTGGACAAAATGGAGCAGGAAAAACAAACATTCTTGAAGCTATATCTATGTTATCTAATACTAAAGGAATTAGAAAAGCTTCATTAGATGAGTTAAAAAATTTAGACGCAAATAGTGGTTTTAAAATTGAAGCAACTCTTAGAAATTGTGATTGTAACTCAATTTTATCAACTTATTTTATTAAGGATAAAAGGCAAGGTAAAATCGATTATTCTCAAATAAAAACATTAGATGAATTTGAAAAGATGGTATGGTTTTTGTGGGTTACTCCACAGATGAGTGAATTTATAACAGGGCAATCTTCTTTAAGAAGAGAATTTTTTGATCACTTAGTAAGTGGAATTGATCCTAAGCATCGTTTTAGAATACAGTATACAAAAAAATTACAAAAAGAACGTATGCATATAATGTTAAATAATTATGATAACAATTGGCTAAGTTCAATAGAGTTAAAATTAGCAGAACTTTTTATAAAAATTGATTCAAAACGACAAGAGTTTTTAGAAATCTTACATAAAACTCTTTTAGCAAATTGTTCTGACTTATTAAGGCCTAATATTACATTAAATGGAAATTTAGAAAACATTATATATAACGCTCAAGATGACGAAAAAATGATGAATATACTTGACATTCTAGCTAAAAGTAGATTGAGTGATAAGGATAGAGGTATTACAAATTATAGTGTAATGAGAACAAATTGGGAAATAAAGAAAAATGACAGGATAAATGCTCAAAACTGTTCTTCTGGGGAACAAAAATCTATGCTTATTTCGTTAATTCTTGCAGCGATTAGGATTTATAAGACGTTTAGAAATGGTGTGCCTATTTTGCTTCTAGATGATATCATGGTGCAATTAGATAATAATAAAAGGCGATATCTAGCTGAAGAATTGACAGAACTTAATACTCAAACGTTCCTTACAGGAACAGATGAGTATCTTTTTTATGATTTTCAAGGCAAATCTAGAATTTTTTCTGTACATAACTCAATATGTTCTCTGAAGTAAGATATATATTTATTTATTGATATACATAATTAATCTCTAGATAAAAATATATTATCAGATAGATCAATTTTCATGAGATCATTAAATGACAATTTCTGACTTATTTCTCAATTGTCCAACATGAAATATGCAGAAAAACATTCATCAAATAAAAAACGAACCGCAGATTAAAGTAATAATCCGAACGACTTGGCAATAGACTGAGTTGGAGAGTTCCAGTTTAGGAGTTTTATCGGTCTATTATTAATCTTGTTTTGGATGGTACAGGTTTGCTCGTTTGAAATCAAGTCGAAATTAGTTCCTTTTCCCAGGAACCCTAATCAACCATACTCGTTGCTGCATTTAATATCGCATTACATTGCTCCATCTGCTCCAATGCTTTTTTTATTATATCTAACGCGATTCGATTCTCTCCTGTTGCAGTTTGGTGTTTAAATTGAAATTCATCATATATTTCGTTTAATTTGTTGTAATAAGACATCTGAATATTGCTCAACTTAGTTCTTCTACTAAAAACATCCTCTAAATCAAGTGGTGCAAAAAAATGATGAGATGGTAGATTCACGAGCACATCGCTGTTAAACTTAGATATTTCAACAAGTTTCTTACGAAGATTCTCGTCAATTTTTTCCAAATTAACAGATTTAATTTCTGAATTTAAACTAGCTATATTAACTCTTAAAGTTAATATAGCTTTTTTAAGTGTAAGCCTAGAATACAAAGTAAATTTTTTTGCTTGACCCTCATTATATTCTTTTGGAATATACTTACTAATTTTTTTTATCTCTTTACTTTCAAAATAAGATATTGTTTTCTCTTTAGTCTCTTTACTTTTTTTGTCTAATTTTTCCAAAATACTATTCGCTAAACTTTTTATAAAATCCTTTTTTGATTTTTTTTTCTCTACTTTGCTTTCACTATTTTTTTCATAATCATATGACTGATTTTTATGTTTATATGATATATCTTTATTTGTGGTGTAGCCTGAATCTTTTGTATTTGTCACAAAATTTTCATTTTTTTGAATTTGTATTTGCTCTCTATCTTTCGTAGATTTTTCTTTTTTTGTAAAACGTCGGAAAAAACTAGTTACATCAGACAAAATCTTATCAACATAACTTTTTTCTTTTACTTCAGAGTAGATTTGAATAATAGACCCATTATCTTTTGCGCATAAATTGTCTATACAAAGAATTAAACAAAAAAAATACAAAAATATTATATATGTTTTACTATCTTGCCACATACTAAAAACCAAATTTTGCCATTCTCCTACGCTTTCTAATTTCTGATATACACAGAGTATGCGTCTTGCTTTTTGTTGCTGTTTTCGCGTTACTTGATGTATTAATCACGGAAGTATCATTCTTTTGTATACGCTTAATTGTCATAGGAGCAAAATAATTTCTATTTTCTTCAGATTTCGACATAGCTTTTATAAGCTCGATATTACGCTTTTTGCAGGGGCATTCACAATATGATTCCATAATATGTGCCATCCAGCTAAATACTAAACAAATATACACTAATATTTCCCGCGTAATCATTGTTTTACATTGCGTACAATAAAATTTTTTATTTTTAAAAAAGCCTGCTTTTCTATCTGTCGAATTCTTTCTTTTGAAAGGGTTAGTTTTTTCCCTATCTCCTCCAAAGTCAAATGCGGATCTGTAAGTCTATGCCAAACAATAACATCCCGTTCTCGTTTGGATAACACTTGTAAAGCTTGTTGAATTAATGACGCTTTATGCTCAACCTCCTGCTTTTCTAACAAATCATTTTCTATATCTACATTGTTGTCAATCACCAACTCCTCCCACGTGTGCGACTGTTCTGTATCGTTTAAATATGAATTTATAGAAAAATCTCTATTAGAAAAAATGGTATTTATATCTAATACATCTTGCTCGGTAACATCTTCTACTTCATCTACGATACGCTTCACATCATCATGAGAAAGGTCAGAATTGATCCCCAATTTTCGTTTAACTGTTCTTAATTTAAAAAAAAGCTTTTTGTATGCATCTTTAGATCCTAATTTCACCATCGAAAAAAAATTATAAACATGCTCTTGTATTTTTGCTTTTATCCACCATGTAGCATAAGTAGAAAACCTATAACCAAGATCCGGATTATAATTGTTAGCCGCATGCATTATTCCAATTGTCCCTTCTGCAACCAATTCGTTTAACGGCATTCCATACCCTGAATATCCATTAGCTATTTTTACAACTAATTTCATATGTCCACGAATCAATTTTGATAAGCTTTTTTCATCCTGCTTAGAGAGCCATTCTTTTGACAGAATAAAATCCTCTCCATCTTTAAGTATTGGAAATAAGTGGGCATCATTTAGCAGTTTAGAAAGATACCCACAGTCTGCATGAATTCTTGAATTACATCGCATATATGCTTCCGGTTAATACATCTCAAATGTCATAGCGGTACCTTCACCACCGCCAACACAAAGCGTAGCCAATCCTCTTTTCTTACCTGTGTTTTTCATTGCGTTTAGCAAAGTTACAATTATTCTTGCTCCACTTGCACCAAGAGGATGTCCCAATGCACATGCTCCTCCATGTATGTTCACTTTTTCTTCAGCAATATTCCAAGCTTTCATAGCTGATATTGTTACTACAGCAAATGCTTCGTTTATTTCAAATAGGTCTACATCGTCTATTGTCCAATTTGATTTTTTTAATACGCACTTGATCGCATTAATTGGAGCTGTCGCAAATAAATCCGGATTGTGAGCATAGCAACTTTGACTAACGATTTTTGCTATAGGTATTAGTCCATTTTTTAATGCTACTGATTCCTTGCACAATAAAAGCGCAGCTGCACCGTCAGCGATTGAGCTTGAAGAACCTGCTGTTATTGTCCCGTATTGTTTAAACGCAGGCTTTAATGAAGACAGTTTCTCTAAATTTACAGCGAATGGAGGCTCATCCTTGGAAACGATGATTTTGCCTTTTTTGTCATTTATCGTAACTGGCACAATTTCATCGGCAAATGTATTTTGTTCATAAGCTGCAAAAACTTTTTCATATGATTTTTTTGTATACGCATCTTGCTCTTCACGGGTTATAGAATATTCTTCAGCAGCTTTTTCAGCCAAAACTCCCATAATAGAGTTCGAAAAAATATCTGTTAACCCATCATAAGCTACATGATCTATAATTTGCTCATTTCCGTATCTGTAGCCAGCTCTTGCTTTTTTTAGTAAATATGGAGCATTTGTCATACTCTCCATACCACCAGCAATAATAAATTCACATTCGTCTAATAGCAGAGAATTTCGTGCTGTCATGACGGAATACATCCCCGAACCACAAACCTTATTAATATTTGTGCATGGCGTCTTATTATCTAAACCTGCAAATATTGCTGCCTGTCTAGCTGGTGATTGACCTACTCCGGCAGATAAAACATTTCCCATAATTACTTGGCATATTCTATCTTTCGAAATTTTATTGTTTATTTTATCTAGACAACCAGAAATAACGGTTGCCCCTAAACTTGATACGCAAACATTTTTTAAACGACCAAGTATCGCTCCCATGGGAGTTCTACACATTGACACTATGACGACCGGATCAGACATAATTCCTCTAAATATATAACAATTTTAAAATACATTTTAAGTATGAAGATTGCTTGTTAAAAAACAATTAACAATTCACAAGAACTAAAACATATTGTTTTCACTATATTAGGAAATTATTAACAAGTTTTTTGTACAATCTTATTATAAACGATATATGAATGGAGATTATATGAAAATTAGCTTATTAAAAGGAATTGCTATAACTGCCTTGTTATTTTCATACAGTAACAATTTTGTTGTAGCTATGAATAATGAACCTCAACAAACAAATATAAATGATATACAAAAAACGAAAATAACACCCAAAGAGACTCAAGCCGCTATCATAAATAATACTGCTATTAAATACTTTGCAGCAATAGTTGGAAGATTGAACTGTCATGTGTTATCAAGCGTAAAAGGCAAAACCAATAAAGAGTCTGTAAAAAAATCATTTGATAATAAGAAACGAGACTACATCAATGCTATTACTGCTATTGCTAACGACAAAGAGATCATTTCAGCTTCCTCATTAAGTAGCATTAGTAGCATTATAGATAAAAATGCAGATAAAATAAAAAACGAATTAAGCAAAATAAAAGATGTTAATTCTTTGGCGAAATTATACTCAACTATGGAAAAGTGCTATGCAAGCGAAATTGTTGCTTCTATTACAATAGATGACCTTGAGTTGAATATACAAAAAAATATCCTTAAATTATTTGAATCGATCATCGCTTATATGAACAAAACTTGTAAATTAAACAGCGAAAGCTCATCCGACTCTCTAGAAGGGCGATACAATAAAGCGTTGGGATGCGCTCTTGAAGTC
>CAYLKK010000017.1:0-12149 GCA_964384495.1 uncultured Alphaproteobacteria bacterium | reverse complement strand
CCGCCCTCTCACGGCGGCAACACGAGTTCGAATCTCGTCGGGGACGCCAATCTGAAATTTCAACAAAAATTAGCGCTCTTAATTTTTGCCAAGTTTCTCATCTTTCCAAGAAATTTGCTAGAGGCTCCCAACTTTCGCAAGAGGTTTAATAACACAAAACTCTCATAGCTAGCATCATATATTTTAATCATATCTTACTTTCGCAAGATGGCTAATATCTATACAGCCGAAGTCTACTGTTTTCTCTATACACTTTGATGAATTTAGAGGGTTCAAGTACACCTTAAAACCAGTAGGTATACTTGCCAATCTACAACTTAATTCTGTTACGTTTTTATGTGTATTCCTCTTAATACTCTCATTTTGATATTCTGGAGGATTAACAATTTCTATCGATTTTACTATATCCTCTATAGAAAAATGGAGTTTGTTATCCTCTTCTTGTTGTAACTTTTTATTTATAGTGTCCATGAATTTATCGTAATTCAACTTATTTAAATCGTTATCTGTACCAAGTATTCTAAGTATACAAATTTGTACATCGCCAGAAATATGTGTAATTTTATCCACTACTTTTCCTACTAATTTCCCTCCTTGGAATTGCTTACCAGTAAGCTCAACTGTATCATTAGTTGTTATATCATTTAGATATTTAAACTCACCAGTAATCTTTACTTCTATATCTCTTTCAGCAGCGAGTATCGCGCTAAAAGCTTGAGAGGCAAAATTTCTGATAGCTATTTTACCATCACTAGTACTAAAAAATGATTTTATTGAATTATCTTGTATGTATTTAATCGGAATTTTTACGATAATATCCTTCGTTATCCCTATTGTACTTTGATTACTAAACGCTGTATTTCTTATATTAAATTTTGCATACTCTTTGTATTTCTGAGAATAACTCCAATATAACTTTAATGCACCGTCATACCAAAATCTTTTGAATAAAACTCTTTGGCCATCGTCTGTTTCTACAAAATTAGAACATGCCATACCATTTCCAGGTGCAGAAATTTGCCTTAAATAAAACTCCATAATCTTATAACTACACTTTGGCAAAGATTTTTCTATATTTACCCATTGCTTTGATATATCAGTCAAAGAATTGATTATTCCATTTTTAAATTTTGATGCTATCATATGATATAAATTTATATCACCATCAGATGACTGGATCCACTGTGCTTCAATATTTACATTGATGTTAGATATTTGTTTGTTTCGATGTCTAATTTGCATAGACTCTTGAAAGTACATTTCTTTCGAAATTTTTTTTACATTTTTTATGTCTATTATCGGTGTTAATTTTATTTGATTATTTACATCATCATAATAGTATGAATAAGGCTGATTATTTATTATATGTTCTTTCGTGCTTCCAAAATCTAGATTCTCAGAATACATTTCTCCTCGTTGAAAATTTTCTAAAATTTCATCTAACGTTTTGAAATCTTCTATTTTGGCAATTGCCCTTATTGTAATAATCCCATTCCTGTTTTCTGTTATAAAATTTGCAGTTTTGCCGTGAAATAATTTAATATCATTTTGATTTTCGCATGCGAATATTTCTACATTTTCTGAACATATATTTTTTACATCTTTTATTTTTTCTGCACTAAGATCTATCTCTGCTATAGCTAGAGAGTTTGATCTATTGGTAATTCTAATACCAAAAATTTCATCTTCTTTTTTACAATTCGAATATTTCATATAAAATTTCATTTTTATCTCCTAAATATAAAGTTTTACTATTAATTTGTTGTAATCAAAAATTTTCATCTATGGAAACATAGATTAACAAGGTTCCTTTTCATTCAAAAATATATTAAAATTCGCATCGTTGTTTTTGGAATAAACTATGCTAAAAATTTTGACCAACTGGCTCTCAGAAAAAGGGTACGCTCAAGGAGTATTTTTTCTCTTTCTTATGATGTTCGTTAGCGGAATTAACGACGTAATCACAAAGGCTATTGGACAAAGATTACCTCCTATGGAAATAATGTTTTTTCGATTCTTTTTTACATTTATTACATTAGTTCCGTTCATATTGAAACTTGGAAATTCTGTCTTCAAAACAAATATGTTATTTCTAAACATTTTAAGAGGCATTTTGGGATTTGTAGGATTTTCTGCATTCATATATTCAGTCATACATCTAAAATTAGTTGAAGTAGTCACAATATTTTGGACAATCCCTCTTTTTATATTAGTCCTATCTAAAATTTTTCTAAACGAAACAGTTAGCTTAAACCGTTGGCTTGCAACTATTATTGGGTTTATTGGACTTACATCAATTTCTGTTTTTTCTTCGACAGAACTTTCTTCAGAAATTAGCTTTAATTACTTATATTTAATTCCTATCGCTTCAGCTTTTGTATTTTCTGTACAAGATATTATGATCAAAAAAATGGTCATTTCAGAGCACCCAATAACAATGATGTTATATTTTTCAATCATCACAACAATACTATGCTTGCCATTTGCATTATCATCATGGGAAACGCCAACAAATACTGAATTAGCTGGATTATTTTTCCTTGGAATCGGTGGAAATGCAATGCAATATTTTATTTTCAAAGCATTTAGCGCCACAGATGTTTCAGCTCTAGCACCATTCAGGTACGTAGAATTTCTAATATCAGCATTATTCGGAATAATATTCTTTAGAGAATTTCCTGGAATAAATGTAATAGTAGGCGCTACTATATTGATACCAAGCACACTGTATCTTGTTTATAGTGAAAAAACAAAATAACTGAGTTATAATATCATATAAATCACAAAAAATGCAAATATACTTAAAACTTGCCACAAACAAAATTACAAAAGCTAAACTGTTTAATTTAAAATTCCGATAATTGCCCCACTTATACATGTAGACATAACACCACAAATTAAAGCTTTTACACACAATGATGCTACTTCTTTATTTCGATTCGGAATCAACTTAGAGTAAGTACCAACAATAATACCTAAGCTTGAAAAGTTTGCAAAACCGCACAAAGCATAAGACATGATTAAAGCGCTTTTATCCGATAATTGAGTATATATTTGACTCAACTTAATAAATGCGACGACCTCGTTTGTAACAATTTTCATACCTAGCAAACCACCTGCCAGTATAGATTCATCTAGTGGCACGCCAATCAAATAAGCTACAGGAGCCATTACGACTCCAAATACCCTCTGAAGAGTTATAGGTTCTCCATATACTGAAGGCAACAAAAGTAAAATTTGATTTGCAAGCTCTACAAATGCAAGCATTACAACAAGCATTGCAGCAATATGCAAAACCAACATCAACCCGTCAGATGTTCCTGTTGAAATCGCATCCATAGAATTTGAAAAATTGTAAGGAACTTCTAATTTTCCTCCGATACCCTCAGTTTTTTGAGGGATCACAATCCTCGCAATAACTATAGAAATAGGAATACTTATCACCGTAACTGTGAATATGTGAGTTAATGAATTTGGTATTACATTTTCTAAAATTGTACTATACAAAACCAACACTGTGCCAGATGTAGTAGCCAATCCACACGTCATTACAGCAAGCAATTCGCTCCTAGAAAATTTATCTAAATAAGGACGCACTAATAATGGAGCTTCTGTTTGTCCAACAAATAGCTTTGCAGATGCGACAACACATAAAGCTCCACCTATGTTGATTACACGTTTCAAGAGCTTAGCAAGAAATTGCACTACATTCTGTAAAACACCCCAATGGAACAAAAGCATAGAAAGAGCGCTTATAACCATAATCATAGGCAACGCTTGGAATGCAAAAACAAACAAATTACTTGGATTTGACACCTCGAACGGAGTAGAACCTCCACCAATATATCCAAAAACAAATTTCGTTCCAGCATCTGTAGCGAGTTTCAAACTCCAAATTGCATTTGTAATTTTCAAGAATAATGTATTAATCAGAGGCATTTTGAGAAGCAATACAGCTAGAAAAAACTGTAAAATAACGCCGACAATGACTTCTTTAAAATTCACGTTTTTCCTATCTTCGCTTATTAAAAAACAAACGAAAAGCAGCAACATTATTCCGAGTAAACCACGCATTAATCACCGACCAAAATACTTAATATAAAATACACTATATGCTCACTTTTATCTACATCTAATATATCAATGTAAAGCTACGACTGGATATGTCCATACAAATCAACATGTTTTTTATCCATCTTTTGTAAAACGTGAATCGTTCTTGCATTTAGTCCTACCAAATAAACCTCTATATTATTTTCTTTTACTTTTTCAACAAATTCTCTCAGCGCTCTAGCCCCACTAACATCTATAAAAGAAACATCATGCATATCGATTTGAATCGACTTATGAGTTTTTGGCAGATTATTTAAAACATTAGTTAGAATATAACTAGTCCCAAAAAATATATTACCTTTTATTTTCACAATTTCGCTACCATTTTCACCTGTCTCTATAACCGTATTTATATCCATAGTATCTATATTCGTTTTTATAAACAATAAAGTTGAGAGGACTAAACCTAGTTCGACTGCGAATACTATGTCAAAAATTAATGTTGCAATAACAGTAGCTAAAAATACTGCACTATCTCTTTTTGGGGCGAACATAATATATTTTGTTCTATCAAATGCAGCCATACTCCAAGCTGCAGAAATCAACATTGCAGCGAGAGAAGCCATTGGTATTGACTGAACATACCCGCCTAAAAATGCTATAAATACTACTATAAATAATACATTAAATATGCCGGCCATAGGAGTTTTAGCACCAGCTTTCACATTCAACGAAGTAGTGCCGAGAGCACAAGTTGCAGGAATTCCGCCAAAAAATGAGGCGAATAAATTTGCTATCCCCTGCCCTACTAATTCCAAATTTGGTCTATGCGTCTTTCCTGAAAGATTATCTGAAATTAAAGCTCCTAATAAATTTTCAATACTACCAAGAAATGCTATAGCAAATGCTGATGGGAAAAGAACGTGCATCGCATCTAAATTGAAGACATTTTCAGGCCACCTAAATGATGGCAAAGAAAAAGATTGTGTACCAAATTTACTTCCTATTGTATCAATTCCGACATCAGAGAAACAGTATGAATACACTATCCCGATAAATAACACAAAAAGGTACCTTGGAAAATTTGGCCTTTTCTTTTGCAATATTTGTAGAGTAATGAAAGATGCTACGCCTAAAATACAAGCATGCATATTAACGTGATTTATATTTAAAAAATAGCATGATATTTTATCAAAAAATTTAACAGGAATATTGTCTATTTGCATACCAACAAAATTCCCAATTTGTGAAGCTATAATTGATAAGCCAATACCAGCAGTAAAACCAGAAGTAATTGGATATGGTATGTAACGAATTAACGTTCCCATTTTACATAAACCAAATCCAATGATCATTAAACTAGCAAAGAACAGAGCCGTTAACAAACCGTCGACACCATGCTCTTGAATAATATTGAAGACAATAACAGTAAAAGCGCCAGTTGGGCCAACGATTTGAAATCGTGCTCCGCCTAAAATTGAAGCTAAACCGCCTGCGACAACACATGTTACTATTCCTACATAAGGAGATACGCCTGAAGCAATTGCGAATGTCATAAACAAAGGAAATGCAACAATAGCGACTAAAATTCCCGCTTTTATATCAGAAAAAAAATCAGATTTTGAATATTTCTTTAAACAAAGAAATAGCTCTGGACACCAGGAAGATAAAAATTTGTTTTGCATATGTACAAAAAGTTTTTTCAAATAGTTATATGCGTTTATATATTCCCTAATTTATCATTTGTCAATATCACTATTACAAAATATGTAAACTAAAATCAACAATCGCACAAATTAATCAACTATAAAAAACTAACATCATCCTCATGTTTGATTTTTATAGTACTTTCAATTATAATTCGCGTGAGTTTCGGAGAATTTTAATGGCTAATACAAAGTCAGCAAAAAAGCGTGTAGTACAGACAGCAAAACGTACAGCGCGTAATACGGCAAGGAAAAGTAGAATCAAGACTTTTATAAAAAAGTTTCTTAGTGCTGTTGCAGGCGGAGATTCAGTAGCTATAAAAGCCGCTTTTTCAGAGGCACAGTCTGAAATACAAAAAGGTGTTTCTAAAGGCGTACTACACAAGAATACAGCTGCAAGAAAAATATCAAAATTGCACTGCTTGCTAAAAAAAACTATAGCAGAGTAATTTGGACAGACAATGGAACATACGAAATGTTTGCAATTATGGGAATCTGTTCGTAGTTCTTTGTCTTCTCGTTATGGAAAAAATATCGTAGATAGCTGGATAGACTCTGTATCAGATGTATCTTATGATAGTGGGATTTTTTGTATCTATGTTCGCAACAGGTTTTCGAGAGATTGGATACATCAAAGATATCATGATTTAATTTTAGAAATAATTCGGTCATTAGATTCCTCTATATCTGATGTTGACGTTGTTGTTTCAGAACAAGAAGACAAAAATCAACAAAATACAATTAATGAAATATGCCCTAATGATATTTCACTCAGTGATGAAGCGTCTAAAAATAAGAGTGATACAAATAGCATTGGAATCGCTCTAGACCCAAACTTAACATTCGAAAATTTCGTTGTTGGAAAACCAAATGAGTTTGCGTATGCAGCAGCGATGAGAATTGCTGAATCCGATTCAGTCGTATTTAATCCTTTATTTTTATATGGAGGAGTTGGCCTCGGCAAAACGCACTTAATGCACGCGATCGCATGGACAATAAAAAAACGTTCACCGAATAGAAATGTTGTATACCTTTCCGCCGAAAAATTCATGTACCATTTCATCAAAGCAGTTAGATACAAAGATATGATGGAATTCAAAGACTCGTTTCGCTCTGTAGACGTACTTATGATAGATGACATACAGTTTATTTGCGGAAAAGATTCAACACAAGAAGAATTCTTTCATACATTTAACAGCCTAGTTGACAACAGTCGACAAGTGATTATATCAGCAGACAAATCTCCCTCAGATTTAGACGGGATGGAAGACAGATTAAAATCCAGATTAGGATGGGGTCTTGTCGCAGATATTCACCCAACGTCATACGAATTGAGATTAGGCATTCTTCAAAGTAGAATAATGAACTCTAAAACTTTTGTACCGAACAAAGTATTGGAATTTCTAGCAAACAAAATTACATCAAATGTAAGGGCTTTAGAAGGAGCACTAAACAGGGTGCTAGCCCATGCTGAATTTGTTGGGAAAGAAATCACATTAGATTTCACAAAGGATATTTTAGCTGACTTAATAAGAAGCAATGAACGGAAAATATCAGTTGAAGATATACAAAAAGCAGTGGCCAGTCATTATTCAATAAAAATTTCTGATATAACATCATCAAGCAGATTAAAACAATTTACATTACCTAGACAAGTAGCGATGTACTTAGCAAAACAATTGACTCGATTATCCTTCCCAGAAATCGGCCGTAAATTTGGAGGCAGAGATCATACAACCGTTTTACACTCTGTAAAGAAAATAGAAGCAGCATTGAACGCGGATCCAGATATATCATCCGACATAAAATACTTAACATCTGTAATAGAATCGTAGTCGATATTAGAAAAAATTGAAACGAAATTTATAGTTTTACACTTAATATCGGAATTTACTAGATAATATTATCAAACAGAATATACGATTAATCTGCAACTTCAAAAAGTTGCGTGTTGTGAGTTGACAATATCTTTTGAAGTATATATACTTAACATAGTTACTGTCGCGGGATAGAGCAGCTTGGTAGCTCGTCAGGCTCATAACCTGAAGGTCGTTGGTTCAAATCCTTCTCCCGCAACCAATTTATGCCTCTGTGGCGGAACTGGTAGACGCGATAGACTCAAAATCTATTGCCTGCAAGGGCGTGCTGGTTCGATTCCGGCCAGGGGCACCATCTTTTTCGGTGATTTATGCGACATGTAATTTTAACAGGTGATAGGCCGACTGGTTGTTTGCATCTTGGACATTTTGTAGGATCTTTACAGCAACGCGTATATCTGCAAGAGAAATATTTACAATACATAATGATCGCAGACATACAAGCGCTTACAGACTACTTTGAAACCCCTAAACTTGTTACTCAAAATGTTGCAGAAGTCATAAAAGATTATTTAGCTGTTGGGATAGATCCACAAAAAAGCATAATTTTCATCCAATCAAAAATCACAGAATTGGCAGAATTAACAATGTTTTTCTTAAATCTAGTTTCTGCGTCTAGATTACAAAGAAATCCTACAATTAAAACAGAAATACAACTTAGAGGTTTTCAAGAATCAATCCCAGCTGGTTTTTTGTGCTATCCGGTCAGCCAAGCAGCTGATATAACACTATTCAATGCTACGCTTGTACCTGCTGGAGAAGATCAGGCACCTATGATAGAACAAACAAACGAAATTGTTAGAAAGTTCAATCGTATATACGAAACTGACTGCTTAAAAGAAGTAGAATTAATACTCAGCCATACTCCTAGATTAGTCGGAATTGACGGGAAAGCAAAAGCTTCAAAGTCGCTAAAAAATGCGATTTTTTTATCAGACAGCGCAGATGACATAAAAGATAAAGTTTTTTCTATGTACACAGATCCAAATCACATTAAAGTTTCAGATCCAGGGAACGTTGATGGAAATGTTGTTTTTGAGTATTTAGATGCATTTTATCATGATAAAAATGAAGTTGCAGATTTGAAAGAAAAATATAGAAAAGGCGGACTTGGTGATATGATGCTAAAAAAGCTGCTAAATGAAACTTTACAAAATATGCTTAAACCAATAAGAGAAAAAAGAGCATCAATAGACACTAATTATGCACTTGAAGTAGCATTAGAAGGAACAGAAAAGGCACAAAAAACAGCAAAAGCAACTATCAAGCAAGTGAAAGAAGCTATAGGGATTTTGTATTAAAATTGATTGTTACAGAAACAAAATATCACGTATTCATATAGAAAAACCGACTTAAATCCACATTCGCTTAAATTTATGTTAAATGTTACAACAATTAAGCAATATATCATTGACTAAGTACTAGTTCAGCCGTAATATTAACTTAATATTTATTAGAGGAAATAATGAAAAAATATGTAAAGCTAGGATGTTCGCTTATATTTTGCACATTTTTATCTTGTCAAGATTCAATTGGCATGCATATGCCAACAAGCATAATTATAAGTGACATTGATTCTAAAGGAAAATTTAAAACAGAAAGAGTCAGACAATTTTTGAAAAGTATCCGACACGATATTGACAACCACGCAAATAAAGTAAGCGATCGTGAAAAATATACTAAACTAACAAGAATCCATGACGTTGTGTTCAAGTTATATGAATGGATGAATTTGGAAGAAGTTAGCCGAGGTCAGAAAAGAAAAGAATACAAAACAGCTGTAACTCTCATAGCAAGAGATGACGAAGGCTTAAGAAAACTGATAGAAACAATTATCGATGAATAAACTATTTGATCAATTTTCTAAATATTTACCGCTTTCTGATTACTCGAAGAAGCTATTAATAGAATGCTGTGGAGAACGTGTTATCGATTTACTTATGCACTTCCCTTCTTCTATTTTAGAAAGAACAGATAATTTAGAGAAATGCTTAAGAGCAAATTCATGTAAAGAAGAAATAGATGGACGGCTGCCATTTTTCAATGCTGTAGTCACAGTTTGCGATTATGAAATTCCATCAAACAAAGCAAAACCGTTTAAAATTGTTTGTTCTAGTGATTATGGTGAGTTTTATATAAACTATTTTTCTTGGTATTTAAAAACAATAAAAAAGCTATATCCGATTGGCGGAAAAGTGTCAGTTAGTGGCAGGATTAGCAAATATAAAAATTCCTTGCAAATGGCACATCCTGACAAAGTTGGGAAACTGGACTTCGCAAAATATTGGAACGAAGTAGAACCGATTTATCCGACAATCGCGAATCTTTCAAGTGAATTTATTTCTATGCAAATCAGAAAAATTTTAAAACTTGTAGAAGATATTGACGAATGGATTCCAAAGCTAATTTTAGAAGAGAATGGATGGGGATCATTTATTAATTCAATATATAAAATTCACCATCCAAAATCATATGAAGATATTTCTATTTTTTCTAAACCTAGAGAAAGAATAGCTTTCGATGAAATTTTAGCCAATCAAATTGGCCTTATAAATATAAGGGAAAAAATCGAGTCAATTACAGGCTCAGCTTTTCAAAAAAACGAAGATCTTCTAAATAAAGTAAATTTGCCATTCGATCTCACAGATGACCAAAATACGGTTTTAGAAGACATTTATGCAGATTTAGCCAATCAAAAACCAATGAACAGGTTAATTCAAGGCGATGTCGGATCAGGAAAAACTGTTGTTGCATTTTTATCAATGCTAAGCGTAATTTCTGGAGGAGGACAAGTTGCATTTATCGCACCGACAGAAGTTTTAGCAACACAACATTATGAAAAAATCAAAGAATTTGCAAAATGTCTACATATTAACATAGATTTGATTATCGCTAGAAATCGCAAATACAGAGATAGCCAAATTCGCTGTTTAAAAGCTGGACTTACAAATATTGCTATTGGAACACATGCATTACTTGAAGACAACATAGAGTTTCAAAATCTTGGTTTAGTTGTAATAGATGAACAGCAAAGATTTGGCGTAATGCAAAGGCTAAAATTAATAGAGAAAGGAAACGGAGTAAATTCACTATACCTATCTGCAACCCCAATCCCAAGAACTTTAGTCCTTAGCATATTTGGAGACCTAGATGTTTCAACCATCAAAACAAAGCCTAAATATAGGCAACCTATAGAAACCGCTATAGTAAGTCAAAAGAGAATAGACGATGTCATTGAAAGAATAAATGTTTTTGAACAGCAAGTATATTGGATATGCCCTCTTATAGAGGAGTCTGAAGCAAAAAAAATGTCAAATGTATCTGATAGGTTTGAGTATTTGAGAAGGCATATACCATCTGTCGGATTTTTGCATGGGAAAATGAAATCAGAAGAAAAGCAAAAAGTTCTATATGATTTTAAAGATAACAAATTTAAGGTTCTAGTATCTACAACAGTTATAGAAGTCGGAATAGATGTACCAAACGCAAACATTATTGTTATCGAAAACGCAGAAAATTTTGGATTATCTCAACTTCATCAATTACGCGGACGAGTCGGACGAGGAAAAGATAAGTCATACTGTATACTGTTATATGGCGAAAAAATTTCGAAAGACGGAATTAATAGATTGAGTATATTAAAAAATACTACCGATGGTTTTGAGCTCAGTGAAGCTGACATGCGTATACGTGGATATGGAAATATTTTAGGGACAGAACAAAGCGGCTTTAATTCATTTAAGTACTGTGATTTATCTCAACAACAAAATTTATTAGAAATAGCAAATAATATTGCAAGCACACTTACGAAGAACTCAGATGTTCTACTCGACATATATAAAAAAAATGAAAATTTAATATTGATGTAATCACTATTAAAACAGAATATATAGAGAGTTTGTATACTTAAACAAAAACTATCAATCATGAATAAACATTGGAAATAATACAAATATTGTTTTTAAAAATGCGATTTGGTATACTAGAAGAAATTTTATTATATTGATTTATTAGAGGTTTTGTATGGCTGTTCCAAAGAAAAAGGTGTCTAAATCGCGCAGAGATTTAAGGCGTTCACATTTAGCTTTGAAGCGTTTTAATGGTCTTGGTGTATGTAAAAATTGTGGTGCGACTGTAATGCCTCACAATGCATGTGAAGTGTGCGGTCAATATAACGGCATGCAAATATTGAAAGATAGAAGAATTAGCGCTCAATAGCTTTATTTAACTAGCACAGAAGCTGTCCAGAGTATGTGTAAAGAAAGGAAGATCGCGATAGACACTATGGGCGGTGATTTAGGCCCAGAGGAAGCTGTAAAGGGCATAGCAAACTCGATTCAAAACGGAGTGCACTTTAAATTGTATGGCGATTCTCATGTTTTGCATCAGCTTGTAGGTGTGTATATTGAGCACAAAGAAAGCGTTGAGATTATCCACGCAGATAATTTTGTTGAAGCAGATTCATCTATATTAAACTCATTAAAAAAAGCAAAATCATCTAGCATGGGTATGG
>CAYLKK010000016.1:0-12367 GCA_964384495.1 uncultured Alphaproteobacteria bacterium | reverse complement strand
TTATAAGAAACAAATATACAGATTCTTAGATTATTTGAAAGATCAAACAGATATATTAGCTGCATGTACGGTTACGTTTTGTTTAGGTGGAGCAAGTTTGGCGATATATTTTGGTACATCTGCTGCATTTGGATCTTTTGTCGCTGGATTAATTCTAGGAAATTCTCCAATAAAAGAAAGTTTACAAAAATCAACAGTTATAATAGAAGAGTTATTATTACTTGTTTTTTTTCTTTCGATAGGTTTGATTGTAGATTTAGCATATATGTTTCGAAATTTGCTACCTTTACTTATTTCAGTGCTAAGTGTAGCTATTGTAAAAACATTTATTAACATTATTTTGCTTAGGTTCTTTAAATTAAATTTAAAAGATGCATTTATATCAGGTGTTTTGTTGGGGCATTTTGGTGAATTTGCATTTGTGTTAGTTAGTGCAGGAATGAAAACTGGTGTTTTGAACGATGCAAGTAAGGACTTTTTGATTGCTTTAACAGCATTAAGCTTATCATTTAGCCCATTCTGGTTAGTAATCGCTGAAAGGGGAAGAGTGTTAGCTGAAGGTGGGGGCGTTAATACATTGCGTCAAATGATCAAAATGACTTTAAAAAATGAGTATAGCGTGTTTATAAATGTTTTGACATATATAAGAAGTGAAGTGATTAACAAAATAAGGTATAAGAAATAATTTTACATTTTTCAGTTTGTTTCTATATAAAATCGTTCGGTTTATTGCTTTAATGTGCAGCTTATAACAACTCGCACAAATATTAACTTGAATCTAACAATTATTTATCGTACTCTAGTCTGTGTATTGTTTTAGAGTTACAGTGAATACATTACATAGAGTGTTGTGTGCTAGGATATTAAGAACGACAGTAATTATAACTGTTGGTCTTGCGTTTTGCGCGACAATAGTCCAACTTTCAAAATATGTACATCTAATAAATAATGCGTCAGCTTCAATTTGGCAAGTAATGAAGTTACTGGCTTATATTTCACCTGATTTAATATCGAAAATTTTACCTATATCATTAGCTATATCTATTGCTGTTGTATGTTCAAGATTTCGTGATAATAAACAATTGGTAGCGTTATTATCGCTTGGCATACCGAAAAAAGACTTGTTTAGACCTGTTGCTATAATTAGCATTTTTATTTCATGTATATTATGTCTCTTATCATTGTATTATAGCCCTTTGTCTTTGCAAAAATTTCGTTTGTTAGAAACACAGATAATTACTAACATTTCACTACCACAACATTCAGGTAATCTTATTACAGTAAAAAAATTATCAGCTTTCGCAGAAGAATATACTGGAAATTTCAAATTTAAAAACTTAATTATTTCAGACAAGCAAGAAACATCTACTTCAGAACGAATATATAAAGCAGAAAGTGGTGGAATAAATGATAAAATCCTTTCTTTGCATAATGGGGAAATTATCGATTATAATCCAGAGAAGAAAACAGTTATTGTGACAAAGTTTAAAAATCATAAATATGACCTTTCTAAGATTTTTTCTAAACATAAAATTGAATACAAGACTCATGAATTTTCTACAAACAAATTAATAGAAAATTTTAGTAATTTAAAGTGTGTAGCCGAGTTGCATTCAAGATTTTTAGAACCTATATTATCTTTAACTCTTTCGTTTCTCGTATTTGTTGTAATTATGATTGCTCGATATTCTAGAAAAACAAATATTTTAAATTTTATATCAGCAATATCAACACCGATTATTTTATATGGAGCGCACTTAGGTTTAACGAATGCAGCACAAAGTAATAATATGTATGTATATATAGATTATATATTTTTCTTGATTATTATACTACTTTCTTTATTTTTTGTAAAAAAACTGGATATGTGGAAATGATACGTAATACATTTTTAAAATACCTAGTTAAGTTACAACTCAAAGTCTTTCTTGGCATTTCACTGTTTGTTTTTTCATTTATAGGATTGTTCACTCTAGTCGATATAATACGTAAGATACCAAAAGATTTTACATCGCCTATATCATCTGGATTAATAATTGCTTTTTGTAAATCATTCATTCTGTTTAATGAAGTTTTTGGATATGTATATTTCGTTTCAGCAGTAATAGTATTATGGAAACTTGCGAACACAAATCAGATAACAATTATGAAAACGATTGGAAAATCAGCAAGGATTATTATCTCACCATTTTTAAAACTAGGGTTATTTATAAGTATTTTTTGGATATTATCTATACATCCATGTTGCATGTATTTATCAAAAAATATAAAAAACATAGAAAACACACTCTTACAGAAAAAGGCGCCACCAACTTTTTGTACATGGATTTCAAAAAAAGGAGAAAATAAAGAAATTATATATATATACAATATAGTAAATAATGATATAGATGGTTTGTCTATTTTTTACGATAAATCCACTATGTACGCATCAAAAGCTAAGATAAAAGAATCTGTTTGGGAACTACATGATGGCTATGAAATAATCAAAGAAGAACCTAGAATATTTTCAGAAAAAAATATTAAACCGCCAATTACAATAGAGGAAATTTTTAGGTTTTCTGTTCCAAGTGAGAAGTGCGATGTATATGATTTATTAAAATACTATCTTGAAAAGGATTTATATTGTGTAGATTTAGATAGATATATTATCGCGTTTAATAAGCTATTAGCATCTGGATTTATGCTATTAATATTTGCGATGATTGCTGCAGCTTTGTGCCTTCCATTAAATCGTTATAAAACTAAAACGTTTTTAGCGACTGGTGTAATTAGTATAGCTATTATTAGCCGGACTATTTTGAGTATTTGTGAGAGTATAGGAAGAGTTGGCGTAATATCACCAGTAGTGTGTGTTTGGGCGCCAGTGATAGCTATGTTTTGTTTTAGCCTATCTGCATTAATTTGGAGAGAATATTAATGAAAATCAGCAAGGCAAATTTATATTGTTCTACATGCTTATGTATTTTCGGAATTTTATATTTTTCATGTATTATTGCGACTAACAATGAAGAAGAAATCCAATTGTTAAATGCTAATTTAACAGAATATTCATATGATAAGGTTGTTTTTTCTGGAGACGTTGACATTTTATATAATCAGAAAAAAATTAGCGCGGATACAGTAGAGTATATTCAAAATAGTAAGAAGATTAATGCGTTTGGAAATGTCAAAATCAAAGAGACTAATGGAAATATTCTTCATTCTGAGTCTGTAAAAATAGATACGATTAGAAAAGAAGCTGAAATAGCAGATTCTAAGCTACGTTTATTAGATAATACACACATAAATGCAAAGCACGCAGTAATAATAGACAAGGAATACTTCAATATGCAGGACATAGATTATTCACCTTGTTACAACTGCATTATTGGTGATAGATTAACTTGGGAAATAAAAGCTAGTTCTGTGAAACAATCTAAAGAAGATATTTCATATAAAGATGCGAAATTTTATTTTTTAGGTACTCCTATAGTCTATCTTCCATATTTCTCACATCCAAGTTTCCATGTAGAAAGGCGTAGTGGCTTTTTAACACCATTAATTATGCATGACACGATCGCTGGAATGAGTTTAATTCCTCGGTATTTAGTTTCTATATCGAAATCTCAAGAACTGATATTTAAACCAGTTATTACTAGTAAGATTGGTCCTGTAGCGTGGACAAGTTATTCAATAAGGTTTCCCAATGGACTGTTTGCAATTGATTCAAGTATTACTGGAACTAAGTCTGTAGAACACGTAAAAGATGACATTAGTTCTTATGAAAAAAATGAGATCAAAAAAATCAAATCAAATAAATATCGAGGGCATATATTTACTAATTTTCGCTACGACATAAATAGAGAATTTAGACTGAAATCTAATATAAACTTAGTTTCAGATAAATATTACCTCAAGAAAATGCCGTTTTTAAATGATTTTGATAGACGCTTATTAACAAGTGATATTTCTATAGAACGTTTTTTAGCGAAAGAATATACATCGTTACAAACAATGTATTTCCAGACTCTTAAGTCAGAAGATACAACAGATGATATACCGTTGGCTTTACCTATATTTTCTCATCATGCTTCGTATGACATATTCGATGGCAGTGTAGACTTTGATGTTTTTGCTTCTAGATTAAATTTCCATGGAGAACACAGTGTAAATAAATCATTCGCAAATATTGGATACTCGAAAAGTCTAGTAAACGGATATGGAATAGTAACCGACATAACAGTTAAATGTTTAACATCTTTTAATAGAGCATCTTCTGGTAATGCAGAAAAAACTAGCAATTCTATAAACGAAATATCACCTTTAGGAAGTATGATCGTAAAATGGCCTTTAGAAGCACTGCTCACTAAAGACTTATCGCTTATTATAGAGCCATGCATAGGTACTGTTTTAGTTGATAATAAAAAGCGAGATATGTCGGTAATTTTTGATAAATATACATCTATGAAGCTTTTTGAGCTAGATGATTCAAATTTTTTAGAAACGATAAGAAATTCTTTTTCAGGAAATATTGATGATGGGAGTAGAATCCCATATGGTCTAAAACTTTCGTCATATTTTAATAGCGAAAATATAGCGAACTTTACAGTTGGACGATCCGTAAGTTTGAGCAAATCAAACTTTCAAAGTAATGATTCATCTGATATTAACAGAAAAAGCTCTAATATTATTTTTAAATTAGAATTATTTCCAAATCGTAATACGTCCATTTTTGCTTCAGGTAGTTATGATAGGCACAAAGGTGATTTCAAGAGATTTGAATGTGGTGCTATTGGGAAATATAAAGTGTTAAATATAAAAATAAGCTCATTCTCAGCTAAAAAAAATGGACATAACAATGAAACATCTACAAACTGTGGAATACATTCAGTTTTCGGTATAAAAATACGCGATGATATTTCTTGTAACTATTCATGCATATTAGGGGGGGCTAAAAATAAGCTTTTAAAAAATTCTATAGGAATATCTTATAAAAATGAGTGTTTCTCTGCTGATCTAATTTTATCAAAAACTAACTTCAAATCAGCGGATATAAAACCTACAAAATCTATTACTTTATTATTCTCGTTTAAAAATCTTGGAAACAGTCGTGTAAATATGTAGGTGAAGAATGGATAAGCTAAGGCATGACTTAATTTGGCTAGAATTAATGGGAGTCAATGATATATTCTTCAATAGAAATGCGAATAAAGATGTAGAAATATCAGAAATATATGACTTAAACGAGCTAAAAGCTATTGAAGAAAAAGTTCAGTGTACACTAAAAAAAACTGCAAACAAAATGGTTTTTGGAGATGGAAATATAAATTCAAAAATAGTTTTTGTTGGAGAAGCTCCAGGTGCAGAAGAAGATAAACATGGAATACCATTTGTAGGACAAGCTGGTCAGCTTTTAAATAAAGCTATAGAAGCTATAGGATTAAAAAGAGAAGATGTATATATAACAAACGTGATTCCATGGCGCCCAATTGCAAATAGAACGCCAACTAATGAAGAAGTCCAGTTATTCCGTCCATTCCTTATACAACATATAAATATTATAAATCCTGAAATCGTCGTTTGTTTGGGAAGCTCTGCAATGAAAGCAATATTACAAGACAATACATCAATTTCAAAAATTCGAGGTATGAAAATAGAAAATCAAGATATATTTAAAAATAAAGATACAATTCTTTTGGCGACATTCCATCCAGCGTATTTATTACGGTCACCATCCCAAAAGCGTTTTTTTTGGCACGATTTTTTAAAGATAAAGCATATGCTTTCTGATTTAAATTAATAAACGCAATATTTTTAATCATAAAAATTTTTAATTTATTTTTTATTATGGCATCTATGGTTTTTAATCTGCGGACTTGCACACGGTGCGAAATTTATGTTGAATTTGTATCTATATTCTGTTACTATATAAGGAAAATGCGGGTGTAGCTTAATGGTAAAGCTTCGGCCTTCCAAGCCGATGACGTGGGTCCGATTCCCATCACCCGCTCCATCTTTTTAGGTGTTTTATGAAGTCTGTAGATAGTTCTAATTTTTCTTCTGAAGTTTTGGGTTTTGGCGGTGTCGTAGTTGTAGACTTTTTTGCTACCTGGTGTGGACCATGCAGAATGCTTGTACCAATTCTTGAGGAATTAGAGAAAGAGCTAGATGATGTTAAAATCGTCACACTTAATATAGATGACGCAGAGGATATAGCCGCGGATTATGACATAATGAGCGTTCCAACTTTGTTGTTGTTTAAAGAAGGTAAAGTGGTTTCTACATGCGTCGGATCTACATCAAAATCTAGAGCGTTAGATTGGATTAATTCACATAAATAATTTATTTTATACGTATTATAGAGTTAGAGCTTCTGTTTTTTGTTAGCTTGTTAAATGTTTTCTCTGCGATATTTACTGCAACGCAGAAATGTGCATGATTCCATACCTTTAAATCGTCGTGCGAGTTTCCAAAATAAATAAAGTTTTTTTCGCCAAATACATTTATCAGTTTCTTTGCTTTTGCATATGCTCGTAGATTTATGTGTCCATCACTGGCGAAATATCCGTCAAACACTGAAAAGTGTGATATAACAAATTTAGCATATATGTCTGAGCATGCCGTCGCCAGATAAATTTTATATCCTGATTTTTTGTATTCTTTAAGCATATTTAGAACAGTATTATTTATTTTCAAATCAGCAATATCTAAGTCGACTTTTTGTGCTAACTGTTTTTTTAAAAAAGCCCTACCTCGCAAAAACCAGAATAAAATCTTCACAGTATTTAGATAATTCTTTTTTACAAATTTTCGAATAGCTATTTGTGTAACATCATTATAAATAAAAGTACCGTCTAAATCGACACAAATAGGATACTTTTCTGAAATTCTTGTCATACGTTATTTATATAATGGGAATCTATTACATAATTCAAGCGTTTTTTCTCTAACTGATTTAATAACATTTTCTCTTTCTGGTTCTTCCGATTTAAGAACTGCTATAATTAGCTCACCGATTATTTGGAATTCCGTTTCTTTTAAACCTCTTGTTGTCATTGCTGGACTACCTAGTCTGATTCCTGAGGTTTTCATAGGTGGTTGTGGATCATTTGGGACTGAATTTTTGTTACATGTTATACCTGCAGCATCTAACCATGATTCAGCATCTTTTCCACATACATTTATGTTTCTCAAATCTGCAATAAGCATATGACAATCGGTTCCTCCAGATAAAACATTTATACCATTTTCAATTAGAATATCTGACAATACTTTTGCATTTTTTATTACTTGTTCTGAGTATGCTATAAAATTGCTGCTTAAAGCTTCCCCAAAAGCTACTGCTTTTCCAGCAATTGTATGCATATGAGGGCCACCTTGGATTCCAGGAAAAATTGCGCTATTTATTTTTTTTGCTAATTCTTCTTTATTTGTAAGAATAATGCCTCCTCTAGGCCCTCTTAATGTTTTGTGGGTTGTAGATGTAACTACATCTGCATATGGAAATGGAGTAGGGTATAGGTTAGAGGCTATAAGGCCGGCATAATGTGCTATGTCTGCCATTAAATATGCTCCTACATCGTCTGCGATCTTTCTAAACCTTTCGAAGTCTATTTTTCTCGGATACGCAGACGCGCCACAAATGATTAATTTAGGTTTATGTTCTAAGGCTAAATTTTCTACAATAGAATAATCCATATATCCATCATTATTTACTCCATAAGTAATTGCATTGAACCATTTCCCTGATACTGAGACTTTTGCTCCATGTGTTAGATGACCTCCTGACGATAAATCCATACCAAGTATTGTATCACCAGGATTGAGCAAAGAATAGTAAACAGCAAAATTAGCTTGAGAACCAGAATGCGGTTGTACATTCGCAAATCTACAATTAAATAATTTGCAAACTCTTTGAATCGCTATTTCTTCGATATCGTCAACAAACTCACAGCCGCCGTAATATCTTTTTCTAGGATACCCTTCTGCGTATTTATTTGTACAAACGCTACCAATAGCGGCTAAGACAGCTTTTGAAACAAAATTTTCTGATGCAATTAATTCTATTTGGTTTTCTTGTCTTTTCCACTCTTTTTCTATTGCAGAAAATACAGCTGAATCTTCGTAATTATTTTCTAGAAAACAACCATTAAATTTTATGCTATTCATTTATGTCTCCATCTATTTTCTTTTTACCTAAAACGTTTTTAATAACAAACCTTGGATGATCGCATACTGCGAAATAAGCTCTTCCTAAGTATTCTCCTAATAAACCTATCCCAACTATTAGCAAACTTAACAGTAAGAATACAAATGCGAAATGTAAACCATATCCATGGTGTTTTGTAACAATTTTTTTAAAAAGTTCGACTAGAAAATATATAAAACTAGCAGATGAAATAGCCATACCGAACATAGTAAAAATCTGCAATGGTACAAGCGAAAATCCTGTCATTAAGTCGAATGTTATTCTTATAAGTTTATAAAAGTTATATTTAGATCCACCAGCGTTTCTTTCTTTATGTTTTACAGGTACGTCTATCGGATTGCCTGCAAATTTTTGAGCCAATGCGGTTATGAATGTTGATGTTTCTCGTGTTTTAACTACATTATCGACTATGTAGCGTTTATAAGCTCTCAACATACATCCATGATCTTTCATCTCAATCCCTGTAATTTTCCTTCTGATTTTATTTATCAGTCGTGAGGCATATTTTCTGAAAAAATTATCGTGTCTATTGGCTCTGTATCCACCGACTAAATCATGTCCCTGATCAATTAAGTCTAATAAATTTGGAATTTCCTCTGGAGGGTTTTGTAGATCTGCATCCAAGGTCACAATTACATCTCCTGAGACATGTTCAAAGCCTGCTAATATCGCGACATATTGTCCATAATTTCCATTAAAATAAATCACTCTTAAAATGTCTGAATTCTTTTCAAAAAAATCCTTTAACATTTCAGGAGTCTTATCTGTACTTCCATCATCGACAAAGATTATTTCATATTTTTTATTTTTTTCGTTTGTATATTTTTCTAATGTAGAATGTAATCTTTCAAGTAACAAACTTAAATTTTCTTCTTCATTATAAACAGGAATAACAACAGAAATATCGACGCGATTCATAAATCACCGGACAAATTATACTTCTGATTTTACGGATAAGTTTAATCAACTTCAAGTTCTATTTTTTAAATAAGCTTGCAAACAAATCGATATATTTCTAATTACAGTTTGCTGTATTGTAGAAATGTGCATATACTCCATTTTTTTCAATTAATTCCGAGTGAGTTCCTATCTCTATTATTTTTCCTGAATCCATAACTGCAATTTTATCTGCATTTACAATGGTCGACAATCTATGTGCAATAATGATAGATGTTCTATTTTTCATTAGTTCCGCTAAGGCAATTTGAATTTTTTTCTCAGATTCGGTATCAAGTGCACTGGTCGCTTCATCTAAAAGTAGGATAGGGGAGTTTTTTAAAACTGCACGTGCTATAGAAATTCTTTGTTTCTGTCCTCCAGATAGTAAAACTCCATTGTCGCCAATTACAGTATTAAATCCACAAGGTAATTGTTCTATGAAATCTAAGGCTGCAGCAATTTTAGCGGCATTTTTTATTTCATCAAAAGTAGCATCTATTCTTCCGAGTTTTATGTTATTTAAAATAGAATCATTAAATAAAACTATATCTTGACTAACTAAACTTATACTATTTCTCAGATTTTCTAACTTGAAATTTTTTACAGGATTTCTATCTATGATTATGTCTCCAGAAGTAGTATCGTAGAATCTCGGAATAAGATTCATAAGTGTACTTTTCCCAGCTCCGCTTTTCCCTACTAATGCTAGCGATGTCCCTGATGGTATTTCAATATCAATATTATTTAATACATTATCTCTTTCTTCGGAATACCTAAAACTAACATTTTTAAACGAGATATTACCATTTGTAATTTTTATGTTATCTTGTGCGTACTTATTATCTATATTCGGTTTTAAATCTATAATTTCGTAAATTCTTGTCATAGACGCAACAGCTTCATAAAGCAAAGAGCTTGAGTTGGCTAAACTTTTTACTGGCCTGTATATCATTATTAATGCAGTTAAAAAGCTAAGAAGTGTTCCTGGTGTTCTTGATCCGCTAATTACAAGCCATCCTCCTACAAATACAATGATAGAAACAGCGACTCCACTTAAAAATTCTATAATCGGATGAATTATTGCTTTTGTTTTAGCAGCTTTTACAGATAGTTCTAGTACATTCGTAGTAATGCTATCTGCTTTCTGTTCTTCATAATTTTCTAAGTTGTATGATTTTATCATCCTTATTCCTTGAAAACTTTGCGTCAGAAAGCTTACCCATTCACTCATTTCTTGTTGAGTATTACTTGAGATTTTTTTTACTTTCTTTCCTACATTGATAGTAGGTAATACAGTAGCAGAAAAGCCAATAATCGCAATTATAGAAAAATATGGATCTCTGTAAAAAATTAAAATCAAGATTCCTATAACAACAAACAAATCTTTGCATAATGAAGATACAGCGGAAGTAATGACATTTTTAACAGAGTTTATATCATTTGTGAGTTTAGAAATGATGTCTCCACATTTCGATTCATGGAAAAAATGTAAATCTGCGGATATTAATCTTTTAAACGATAAAACTTGTATTTTCTTTATAATGTTTTGCCATAAGTCATTTAGAAGAATTGCTTCTATGTAATCACTAATACCTCTTAGTAGCGATACAAATAAAAAACCGAAAGCGACTCCAGATAATGCATAAATATTTTTGTCTACAAATACATCATCAATAATAGGCTTAACTAAATATGCAACTGCAATCGTGCATATGCTAGAGATACAAGTACAAATTATTGATAAAGCTAGGGTTTTCCATTTTGAAATTATATACTCAGAACAGAACCTGCTTAAAATAGATTTTGAATCTACTGTATTACTTTCATTTCTGCACATATGTTCTCCAATAAATATATAGCTATTTATTTTATGTTACCATTTATAGCATATAAAAGCATTAAATATATAAAACTCGACTCTACTCTCCAATATTTCGTTCGGATTCTGCTTTTAATCTACGATGTATACCAGAAAACATCACTCACGTTATAACCAAATCAGAAACATGTCTGGTAGAATCATACAATTCTGTCCTAAGAACAGGCCTAGCTCGACTACATAGAAGAACTAAATGCTATTCAAAATCAGCTGAAATGCTCAGACTCTCTGTCCTACTCCTCATCTATAAATTTAATTCAAAGCTGACATAGTTCGCGATCCCAATACACTTGACTTTATACTAAATGCATTATACAATGGTATGTAATATGGAGAGATGGCCGAGCGGTCAATGGCAGCAGACTGTAAATCTGCCGACGTGTGTCTACGAAGGTTCGAATCCTTCTCTCTCCACCACTATAACAAAAGTTAACTTGTTTACGGTAATAATTTTCGTATATCATATATCCTTCATAATCCTCTGATTCAGAGGGTTTTCTTTATTTTCTTAACAACATAATCTAGGCAAAAATTGGTTGAGAGAATGACCAAAAAGTCTCCAAATCGCAGAAATCTCTCCAAAGCATGTTGACTAGAGAATTTGCTAAATTATGCTCAGATTTGAGAGCAAAACGCGCTTTCCATAAAAACCATACAAATTTTTCCGTCAATTTTACGACCGCATACCATATCGCACTATTACGGAAAATAAAATTCTCTGAAATTTGAGAGAATAATACTCTTACTGACTTTTTTCTAATATAAGAGTGTTAACTCTGACAGCCTGCATATCAATGCATACCTAAAATTTACTTAAGTTCGAATCCTACTCGCAAACCATATAGATTTAAGCAATATTTACTGCGATTTAGTTAATTATACTGTGCAAAATTTAAGTTTTCTTAACCTTTAAGTGGTAGAATGGAAGGTGAGTTCAATGATTAAGGAAAGTAGAATATGAATAGAAAGTTACGACTATTATTTAAATTTTGGTGCATAATAATTGTCAATTATTGCTGCTCTATGCAAAACTTCGGCCCACTAAATCAATTCGGCCAAGTTCCTCCAGGCGATAGAGTTATAGAAATCGGACCACAAATACATGCTAATCGTATAGACATAGATACTTGGGATAATGCTCTTCCTAGCACGGTAGCTGATGATATTTTTCCTGCAAATGCTTTTGGTCTAGGAATAGGCAATGGCAGAGCGATCCATGAAATGTTTCATCATTTTCGTAACAAAATGAGAAAACCTCATGTAGCTTTAGCAAGAATTGTGATAGTAGATACACAAGGTAATCAATATGTGTATGCAATCCCTCGTGTTTTTGTTTCTGGCGCTAACCATAATAATGC
>CAYLKK010000015.1:0-12422 GCA_964384495.1 uncultured Alphaproteobacteria bacterium | reverse complement strand
CTCAATTCGCAATCCCCGGGAGAGCCTAAAATTACTTTCGCAAGAGGCCTATTCGTCACAATTTCAACCAGCCATGAACTACTACAATACTGCGTCCTATTTTTTTCATAAATTTTATTATCAACTGTATCTTATACCCTTTATATAAATCAGTCATTTATTCCAAAATTCTTTATACCTTTATAGTCTGAGCTAGATTTGTTAATTTGCTTTACAATAGATGAGAATCCATTCCTACTGACTGTGTTTTTGTACAAAAAAGCCCACGGCCCAACAAGCCCCATTATCGCAGATAAAACGACTACGAATATTCCGCATAATATAGCCAGTTTACCATAAAAATGATTTTCAGTGTCATTTTTTAAGTATTTTTCTATATTCTCTTCTGAATATATTTTATCTCCTTCTCCAAATTTATAATTTTCCTGCCATTTTAGATTCTCATATATATCTGCAAGCAAATATAAAGGCTGAATAATGGCAAATACGGCTGAAAGAATAGAGGTCGTCCTATATTTAGGCATTAAATGATACCCATTTGATATCTGTCGACTTACAAAATACCTGTAAATTCTGTTACCATAGAATCCAAGCACAGCAAAAATTAAACCTAATATAAATAACGAAGAAATAATAATTCCAACTACTGAACTACCATTATATAGAAATGAAGAGGTAGCTATTGGTAACAACAAAACTGACAATAATGATGAAAAAATCATAGACTCAACATACATCTTTCTGTATGCTAGCCAAAATGGACCGAATATACATGCGGCAAAGTTAAATGTATTTTTGCCAGTATTATCAAGCTTTCCAAAAGCTGAAGTATAATAATTTAATTTTGATTCAGAAATCATGTTATCCTCCAAACATTTTAATATTTTAACAAATACAACTTACAGAATGCAAATTTTATAAAATTGAACTATTGATATGTAAAAAATACTTACAATATTGTACTTATTGCAATCATAAAAATAGACATTTGCTGAATTAACCTCTGATAATAGCAATTTCGCATATTAACCATAGCAATAAAACTATTTACATTAGGATCTAAAGAGAATCTTTAGCAGATACTCAAACTACATTTTGTAGCCATCATCTTAATCAGTGTACAAAAACGACTGCAAATTAAATATTTATTTATATTTTATTGTTAGAATTATAATAATTTAGGTGGGATTTATGAGCGAAAAAGGAGCAACAATTATAGAATACGCTTTAATTGTTTCACTTGTAGTAATTGCTGCAGTTTCAGGAATAAATAAACTAAGAGGCGGAATTACTGATAGATTCGTAATGATTGATAATGAAATCCAAAAAACTCAAAGTAAGAATTAATACAGTAATACTCAAAAAGTCAATAACAAAAATATATCCACTAAAAATCAACGAAACAAGGCTTCGTTTGTAAGTCATAAAAAATTATTTACTAAGTTTTGCAAACACTACTCAAAGCATTGTTTTTATTTTAAACATAGCAAGAGATATTTGCTTGATTAAAATCTGCCAATCGCAATGTATGGTAGTGAGTCTAGCAATAAATACTATATCTACACTAGAATCTAAAATTGGATCATCTTTGAAAACTGAATAGACAGCGTTTTTTAACCGCCTCTTAACTCTATTACGACAAACAGCGTTGCCGAGTTTTTTGGTAGCAGTGTATCCAAACCGACACCCCCCAGATGAGTCATTGTGTATGAAGTACTGAACAATGACATCTCTGAGTTTTACGCATTTTCCTAGATTCTTCGCTCTTAAAAAATCTGCTCTGTTTCTAATAGAAAACTTACGTGAAAACATAGCCTAAGCGCTAAGTCTATATCTACCCTTTGTTCTTCTAGCTTTCAACACGTGTCCGCCTGCAGCAGTTCTCGCTCTAAAACCATGCCTACGTTTGCGAACCAATTTACTTGGATTATATGTTGGTTTAGCCATTTCAAAGCTCCAAAAAAATCTACTCTAATTCTAAATAAAACTGAACTGATAGTCAAGGTTATGTATAAGTTATTAAAACCAAAGTTAATTTACGTATGGAATCAGCATTTTTAAACAACAATGTATATAGCGAATATTAAAATTGCAGATTAATGTTAAAATTTTATAGAAAATACTTGATTTTAGTATTTTATTAATATATTTTAACTATAGTTACTGCAGTGAAGTTTAAAAAAGTTTGTTTCTGTAGATAATTTGTTTTGGAGACCTTTACAGTATGCGAGTTTTGTTAATAGAAGATGATTCCCCAACATCGAAAATAGTTGAATCTGTCTTGTCAAGCGAAGGGATAAGTGTCGACACTTCAGATATGGGGTTAGATGGCCTAGAAATTGGGAAAATATATGATTATGACGCGATTATATTAGATTTATTGTTACCTGACATAGACGGGTTTGAAGTTATAAAAAGGCTGAGAGCTGCAGATATAGGAACGCCAGTTATTATATTGTCAGGCCTCTCTGAGTCGAAAGATAAAGTAAAATGTTTGGAAATCGGAGCTGATGATTTCATAACGAAGCCTTTTGAAAAGAAAGAGTTAGTTGCAAGAATTCAGGCTGTTGTTAGAAGGTCAAAAGGGCACTCTGAATCTGTAATCAGAATCGGAAGATTAACGGTCAATTTAAGAGCTAGAGAAGTTCTTGTAGACCAGAAAACTGTTCATCTTACAGGAAAAGAGTATGCGATTTTAGAGTTGTTATGCTTAAGAAGAGGCGCTACTTTAACAAAAGATATGTTTTTAAATCACCTATACGGTGGTATTGACGAGCCAGAACCAAAAATAATAGATGTTTTTGTGTGCAAGTTGAGAAAGAAATTATCAGATATGATGGACGGAGAAAATTATATAGATACTGTTTGGGGAAGTGGTTATTGTTTAAAAAACCCTCAGCCTATAGGTACTAACAGGGATATGTCTTATTTCAATGGAGACAATCTTGAATCTTTTGAAACCCATTTTGAGAATAGAGAAAATTCTCTAAATAATCTAGATGCAGCAGCAAAACCAAACGTAGGATAAAAAATAATTTATATCTTCATCCTTAACACGCACATAATATTTGTGTGCGTGTTATTTTTTTGTATTAAACTTTATTCATCTTAGTAGTATGTAAAAAATCTGCAGTTTCATTCTTGCTAAAACATAGAATAAGCCCAACTGTTATGCTTGTGGAAAGCATGGATGACCCACCGTAACTAATAAAAGGAAGAGTCATACCCTTCGTTGGAATCATGTGTAAGGAAGATAGCATGTTAATTAATGTCTGCAATGTAAATTGTACTATTAATCCAGATAAAGCTAAAAATTGGAAGAGATCATATTTTCTATATGCACAAATTGAAGCTCTTACAAAAATGAACATATATAGAGAAACAGCAAAAAGAGTAAAAATCAATCCGAATTCTTCTCCCATAACGGAAAATACGAAATCAGTATGGGCATCTGGCAAATGACGTTTAATCACACCTTCTCCAGGTCCTACCCCAAATAACCATCCATTTGAAAATGACTCTAAAGATTTTAAAACTTGATAATTATCTGTATCTACAGGGGCTAAAAATTTGTTGATTCTAATTGCAACGTGTGGAAATAAGTAATACGCAGCGCCTGCACCACATACAGCTACTACAAAACCAACTATCACAAGGATTACTGGTAATCCGTTTAGAAATAACTGACAAAACCAAGTAGCACTAATTACAATTGACATTCCTATATCAGGTTGTAATACAAGCAAAAATATCACAAGACAATACAAAGCGAATGAAATATTACTGCCATTCTGATTTATATCTGCTGTTTTTGTATAAAAAAACCACCCACTAATTACAGCAAAAGTAGGCTTCACAAATTCCGAAGGTTGGATAGAAATACCTAGAATGCTTATCCATCGCTTTGCACCTTTAACTTGATCACCACATAACAAACTCATAATGACAAAAAATATAAATAGTATGAACAATAGAAAACATAATCGCCTTGCTGTCTTTTCATTTAAAGATGCTATTGAAACTATTATAAATATAGAAGGTAAAAGATAAAAAAGATGTCTTTTCACAAAGAAAAATTTATCAGAGATTCCTATCCTCGCAGCAGCCATTGGAGTGGCTGCAAAAGACATTACTATTCCTACGCATATCAATAATATAAAAGCGCCGAGAAGCCATCTGTCAACGCTCCACCATAGTTTTCCTAATATGCCACTTTCTGTCCTAGAAAACTTAACTAGCGCCATTTTTATACTCTTTTATAATCTTTTTAAATCTATCTCCACGATCTTCAAAATTTTTAAACTGATCGAAACTTGCGCAAGCAGGAGAAAAAAGTACAACAGGATTGCTATAATCCTGTAATGCATTTATCGCGGCGTCAACAGCTACATCTAAAGTAGTACATTTTCTACATATGACACCATGTTTCAATAAAATCTCATAGAATTCATTTTCTGCATTTCCAATTAAAAACGCTTGTTTTATATATCGAAAATATTTATTTAAAGATGAAATCCCACCTTCTTTCGGAATTCCGCCTGCTATCCATAAAATATCATCATTTAAAAACCGCAAAAATGCCTGCTCTGTAGATTCAGCATTCGTAGCCTTGCTATCATTTATTATTTTAACATTCATCAAATCTGTATTTAATATTTCTTGTCTATGTTCTAGACCACAGAAAGATTGCAACGAATCCGCAAAATCATTATCACTTACCCCTATATGTTTCAATGCTGCATAAGCTGCTGCTATATTTTGCTGATTATGTAAACCAGAGAGTATCTGTGTGTCTCCACAAATAATTTTATTATTTCTTCTATCATATAATTCATTATTGTTCCAAAAAACATCAGCTATATGTGAATTATATTGAGAAATTTTTACAACATTTTTGTGGATCTGCTCAAGATATTTTGTAATTTCTAGTAAAACACTACTATCTTGTGAAATAACACATAAATCACTATCTAAAAATACTTTTTCTTTTGCTGCGACATATCCAAACATACCTCCGTGTCTTTCTAAATGATCAGGTGTAATATTTAACAAAATTGATATATCAAAACATGGATTAAAAGATAAATCTAACTGATACGATGAAACTTCTACAACATAGATATCAGCATTATCATCCATACTAAGAACAGGGACTCCAAAATTTCCTCCGACATCTACCTTGTATCCGCATTCTTTTAAAGTATGCCAAATTAAAGCAGTTGTAGTAGATTTTCCATTCGTACCTGTAATAGCTATTATTTTTTTTTCTATTACTGTTTTATTTTTTACAGCCATCAAAAAAAGATCTAAATCACTATAGATTGGGACTAAATTATTTCTAGCTTCTTTCACTATATTGTGCATTTTAGGCCATGAAAATTTTATGCCAGGGCTAACAATTAATGCATCTAAATTTTTTACACAGCTCCAATCGCTAGATGTAGGAGAATTATCATCGAAACAGAAAACTTTGCTCCCACTCAAATTCAAAGATTCGACAGCAGCACATCCAGTCTTCCCTAGACCCAATACACCAATTTTTTTATCTTTCAAAAAATTTAATTCAATCATAGCTTTATTTCTCTCTTATCTAACTTTTAGCGTGATTAAAGTCAATATCGCAAGTAATATTGATACTATCCAAAATCTGACTACGACTTTTGTTTCAAGCCATCCTTTCTGTTCAAAATGGTGATGTATAGGAGTCATTAAAAAAATTCTTTTCCCCGTCTTTTTAAAGAAAAATACTTGCAAAATTACAGAAATAGCTTCCATAACGAAAATACCTCCACAAATTGCCAATAGAAATTCCTGCTTTACAATTACACTTATACTCCCTATCAATGCGCCAAGAAATAAAGATCCTGTGTCACCCATAAAAATTGAAGCAGGCGGAGCATTAAACCAAAGAAATCCTAAACCTGCACCTATTAGTGCACTACAAACTACACATAATTCACCAACTGATGGAATATACATTAAATTTAAGTAGTTTGAAAAAATAGAGTTACCAATTAAATATGAAAAAACACCAAAACATGTAGCACATGTTATAGTAGGAACTATTGCTAACCCATCCAATCCATCTGTTAAATTTACAGCATTAGATGCTCCTACTATTACGAATGTAGAAAATATAGGTAAGAAAACACCTAGCGTTAGGACAAAATTTTTAAAAAATGGGAATGTAAGAATCCCAGCTATGCTAGGAGATCTAATTGACTCTATATATATCGAAAATACAGCAGCGCATATGATCTGAAGCAAGAATTTTTGTCTAGCAGTTATCCCATTGCTACTATTACATTTTAGTTTAGTCCAATCGTCTAAAGCCCCTATAGCGCTAAATGCAGTACTGACTAAAACAGTGGCAATTACATATTTATTCAACAAATCTCCACAAATTAATATAGACAACACTGAAGCAATTATAATAATAATGCCACCCATAGTCGGTGTTCCTTTTTTCTTAAAATGAGTTTTCGGACCGCACTCTCTAATCGGCTGTCCATTAGTCTGCACGTTCCTCAAAAATTTTATAATATGTGGAGCAATAAAAACGCAAATAAAAAAAGACAAAAACAAAGCGCAACAACTTCTGAAAGTTATATACTTTAATAAGTTTGAGCCAGGGAAAGTGAACGTATTAAAAATAAAGTTATATAACATTATTAATCCCCTGAATGTATTCTACAATTTTTTCAAACGCCATAAACCGAGAAGCTTTTAAGAAAAATACGCTATCATTGTCTACTGCGTCAAAAAAACTAAAAGAAGATTCTAAATTTTCAAACCAAACTAATTCCTGTTCCTGTTTGACATCGTTAATTTCGTTAAGCTCCTTGTATAAGTGAAACATATTCTGCCCTATAAGGACAATAGAGGTAGCGGAACTACTAATTATACTCGCTGCTAAATCTTCATGTAACTCTACAGATTGTTCTCCTAACTCTCCAATGTCTCCAAGAACAGCTATTCTATTTTTTTGTTTAAAAAATTGTAAAACTGCAAGTCCATCTTTAATTGAGGCAGGACTTGCATTATATGTATCATCAATCAACACATTGTTATTTTGCAATTTTATTAATTTCCCACGCCCTGCTAATGGCATAAAATGCACAATATCATCTGAAGCTTGCGAAACACTTAAACCAAGCTTTTTTATGCATGTAATACATTCTAAAAAACTATAAACAAAACTTGTTTTAAAAGAATTTAGTTTTGCACTAAATTTATCTCCATCCAATTCAAAAGTAATTTCCATATAATCATCAAAATATTTTTTTGAAATCAATACAGCACACGAACCATGTCCGCCAAAAGAAGTAAAAGATACATTCTCATGAACAGCTCGTTCCTTAAAAACTTCAAAATATTTACTGTGCATTGGAATTACACAAAATTCTTGCCCATTTTTTATTACATGTGATTTTTCTTGAGCTATATCATATACATTCTCGAAGAAACCAAGATGATTTTCTGCAACATCTGTGAGCATAGATATGTTAGGCTTAGCAATACGTACTAACTCACTAATTTGGCCGTAATCACTCATTCCGCATTCTAGAACGACAAAATCACTATCTTTCTGAACAAAGCATAAGCAAAGAGGTAATCCAATCTGGCTGTTAAAATTTTTTACTGAAGAAAAGGTTTTTTTTTGCTTAGATAAAAGAAAGGCCAACATATCTTTTGTTGTAGTTTTCCCGATACTACCAGTAATTGCAATTACTTTAGCATCCTTTTTTAAACGATTACGAGAAAATTCAGCCATTTTTTTAAAAGCGACAACAGTATCGTTTACAAAAATCACTTTATCTAAATACTTTTGATCAATCTTATCTTTCGCATAATTAGATGCTAATACTAATACAGCACCATTATCAAAAGCTTGCCGAATAAAATCATGACCATCGAAATTCTCGCCATGAATTGCAACAAACATATCTCCATTTTTTACTGTTCTAGAATCTATAGAAATACCGAACACATCTACCGCATTCTTTATATTAAATATTTCAATTATTTCATCTTTTGAAAAAATTACATTACTCATTGGAAATTCCTAACTCCACTATTGCTTTATGTATTTCCTCCAAATCAGAAAAATATTTTTTGTTTGTGCCAATTATTTGATAATTTTCATGTCCTTTTCCAGCTACAAGTAAACAATCAGATCTTTTCATTTCAGAAATAGCAACTTTTATAGCCTTCGATCTATCGGCAATCTCTATCGCCTTTTTACAACCTTTTAATATTTCATCTCTGATCTTTTGTGGATCCTCTGACCTAGGATTATCATCTGTTACTATTACTAAATCTGCGTATTCTGCCGCGATTTCCCCCATTGTAGATCTCTTCGACTTATCCCTGTCTCCACCACATCCAAAAACAACAATTACTCTTCCAGCACAATTTTCTCTAACATCACATAACGCAGTCTTTAATGCATCAGGAGTATGAGCGTAATCTATGTAAATAGGTGAAGAAGATCCAATTTGTACTCGCTGCATTCTACCAGGTACATCTAACAATCGAAATAAGTTTTCAGCAATTTTTTTAGCAGGAATTTTCATAGCATAAGCAATAGCGACAGCGCATAATATATTATACAACTGATACCTAGAATTTATATATATTGAAAATCTGTAAGATTTTCTTCCTATAAAGATTACACCAGAACACCCAAGATCATTATGCTCTAATTTTTCAAAATGTACATCGCCAGAAGTTAATCCATACGATATAACTTTTCTTTTGCTGCAAGCTTCCAGCAGATCACTATATTTTTCAGAGTCTATGTTCAGAACGCATTTGGTGCCTTTCGATGCGAACTCAGAAAAAATCTTTAATTTCGCTTTAAAGTATTCGTCCATAGACTTATGGTAGTCCAAATGGTCTTGAGAAAAGTTTGTAAAAGCAACTACAGAAAAATCGTTGCCAAACATCCTGTATTGATCTATGCCATGGCTCGACGCTTCCATAACTACATCATTAACATGGTACTTATCATTTAGCATGTGAAGAATTTGATTTAACTGTATCGGGCCAGGCGAAGTAAGACAATTTCCGAAGCTAAAATATGAATCTTGATACATACGCTGAGAAATAACTACACCTAATGTACCTATTGAAGCACACACCTCTCCTGTATAGGCTAATATTTGCCTCAAAAAATGGATGGTTGATGTTTTCCCATTTGTACCTGTGACAGCGCACATTCTTTCGAATGAACTAGGGAACAACTGTGAGCACATTGAAGCCAGATCCTTTCTTACATTAGGAGAATATATATAGCTAACACAATCTATGTTTTTTACTTTATATTTATCTCCTTCCAGCAATATGAATCTTGCACCATTCTTTATAGCTTCATTTATATAATCGTTCCCATTATAAGTAGCTCCACGTATAGCGCAAAATATAAAACGTTTTTTTACGCTTTTTGCATCACAAGAAATTCCGCGCACGTCAGTTAACACTTTATTTCTAAACTTTATACATTTACTCATTTATTAAGCCTCAATCACTAGCTTCGATGCCTAGATAACCTGCGATTTTCGATGTTATATATGCAGCAGTCGGAGCAGCATTCCATCCAGCCGCGGCATAAGAGTATGTTTCTTTCGTGCCTTTTGGATCATCTAAAATCACTAATATTAAATACTCAGGATCATCTATAGGAAACGTACCAACAAAAAAATTGATATTTTGGTTTTTTAAATACCTTCCATTTTGATTCTTTTCTGAAGTCCCAGTTTTTCCCCCGACTAAATATCCTTTAGCATCTGCTTTTTTATTAGTCCCATCTGTAACATTGCTTCGTAATACATGTCTTAATTTAGATGATGTATTTTCTGAAACTATTCTCTTACCTATAACACTACCGGAATCTACTCTCTTAATTAGTGTAGGAGAATGCATGATGCCATTATTTACAAGCCCACCAACTATTTTAGCAAAATGCAGAGGACTCATAGCTATTCCATGGCCATACGATATTGTAATAGCACTCACGTCTGTCCATACTTTTGGAAATAATGGTTTTTGTACGCCAGAAAGCTCAAAGGACATTTTATCCAACGCGCCTATCTCTTTAAAGAATTCTTTTTGCTTGTCAGCTCCAATGCTAAGCGCAATCTTAGCTGAACCAATATTTGAAGAATATTTGAAAATATCTTCCACACTAAGTTTTGTGTATTTACCATGATAATCGTGTACAGTAAATTTTCCTACTCTTAGAGGTTCACTTGCATCAAATTGTGTACTTAGCTTGTAGTTGCCTTTTTCTAACGCAAACGCTGTATTTAAAATTTTTGCACTAGAGCCTGGCTCTAACGCTGAATTTACAAGAATATTAAAGCACTCCTTACCTGTAGAAGTTTTTACAACATTAGGATCAAAATCTGGATACGAAACCATTGATATGATTTCTCCAGTTTTTACTTTCATAACAAGCGCAGCTCCTCCAAGTGCCCTAAAGGTTTCTACAGCTTTAATAATTTCATCTCTTACTGTATTTTGCACTCTTATATCTACTGATAGCTCAACTTGACCATCATTTTTCTTTAAAGTGTCATCTAAACTTTTTTCTAAGCCAGAAATACCATTGTTATCAACGTCTGTAAACCCTACTATATGTGAACACAAATTTTTATTAGGATATACTCTATGTTCCGTGTTTAAAAAGAATACTCCAGGAATTCCTTTAGATAAAACTAAATTCTTTTGATTTGGAGATATATGTCTTTTAATCCAAACAAATTTTTTCTGTGATCTTAATTTCTCATGCAAATCCGACCGCTTTATTTCAGGGAACACAGAAACAAGTCCTTCGACAGCAGTGTCTATATCTATAATATCTTGAGGAATCGCATAAACAGATACAGTAGGAATATTCGTAGCTATTATTTCACCATTTCTATCAACTATATCAGATCTAACACCTGCCAACATGCGTTCTTTCGACTCAACTACTTTTGCTACGAATAGTCTAGATAACACCATAGTTTGATATAAACGGCAATAAACACAACCGAACAAAATGCAAAAAAAAGAAATGACGAGAATACTACGCTTTTTGCTTTTTTTTAAGCAATAATAATCATCATTTAATTTACATGATATTCTGCTAAAATTAAACATCGCTATTTGCCATCCGTTTTACATCCTTCTATAATTTCATTTAATTCCACTGCAGATTTTCTTCGGAATAAAACGCTTTCTCCACCATGATATAACCTAACTGTCTCCATATCTTTTTCAGAATTCAAAAATTTCTTAGCAAGAACATTTATTCTATTTGGAGCAGTTAGCGCTTGCCACTCAGCTTTCAATAACTTACTTCTTCTTCTTTCATTTTGTATATCTTTGCTAACCTTTCTAATACCATCAGCAAGAGATATAGCTAAATATTTTATATTAAACGTATATATACATACAAAACTAGTTAGCAGAATAAACAGTATAGAAGCTCTATTTTGAATGGTCATTAGAATTCCCGCCTGTATATTCTATTACCCTCAATTTCGCAGACCTAGCTCTCGCATTACTTTTAACCTCTAAATCTGATGGAGTCATAGGCTTTTTTATAATTAAATTTGCAATTTTTCTGCCCTTACAAAACTCATTAAATCGAGTTTTAACAATACGATCCTCAAGTGAATGAAATGTTACGACAACTACACGAGATCCAAAATTTAATATAGACAAGCACTTATCAAAAAACCTCTCCAACTCTCCGAGTTCATCATTCACATAAATTCTCAAAGCTTGGAACGTACGTGTTGCAGGATCTTTTTTATAATTCTTAGGGAGAACAGATCTAACAACACTCGCAAGATCTGCTGTAGTCTGAACCCTCTTTAAATTAGCTTTTATCGCCTTTGCAATTCTTCGAGATTTCCTTTCTTCTCCATATTCATAGATAATATCTGCTAACTGGGTTTCCGATACGTGTTTTATAACATCTAAAGCTGTGACACCTTGTCTATCCATTCTCATATCAAGCGGGCCATCATTTTTAAATGAAAAACCACGATCAGGATCATCTATTTGAAACGATGAAACTCCCAAATCAAGAACTACACCATCTACTTTTTTAAACCCGGCTTGCTCAATAGCCTTATCTATAAGGCTATAAGTTCCATTAAAAAAAGAAAATCTGTTACTAAACTTTTCATTCAAAGAAACAGAAATTGGGATCACAAACGGATCCCTATCAATTCCGACTAATTTACAACTACATCTTTCTAAGATTCTACGAGAATATCCGCCACCACCAAATGTGCAATCAACATAAACGCCATCTGGCTTTAGATTCAAAAAATCGATAGCCTCATTCAACATAACAGAGACATGTTCCATTGTAAAATAGCCTCTTATTAAAAACAGCCGTTCACCTATCTACTACAGAAAAAGTC
>CAYLKK010000014.1:0-13235 GCA_964384495.1 uncultured Alphaproteobacteria bacterium | reverse complement strand
TTTTGATGTGTTATTATTGAGTTGATTAGAGGTTTAAGTATGGGGAAAACGTATAACGGTGAATTTAAGTCGGATGTGGCTTTGGCAGCTTTGATTGGAGAACTTACGGTTGCAGAGATATCAAGAAGGTACAATGTGCCTGAAAGTGTGGTTAGGCGCTGGAGGCAAGAAGTATACTACGTTATTTTTTGTTTAAAAAACTTAGATAATTTAAAAAATACGACAAGAATTCTTCGTATTTTCCATTTGCTTCAATAAAAATAACATTTTTATCTTTTCCTAATGCGTATCCTATTATTTCAGCTCCTTTGTAAAGTACGCACCTAATAGCATCTTTGTTTATTTTTAAGTTATTTTTTTCTGCTACTTGTCTTTCATAATTAAAATCCAAGTAATGAGCGACTTTTCTCATACAAATTTTATCGAATCCAGATTGTTTTATAATACTTCTAATTACCTCATCTTTTGATAATGTATATTTATTAAATATAGAATTTTCAGTTTTTTCTCTAAATAAATGTTTATTGCGTTGTTTTACAGATGCATATAATTCTAGTGGCTCTTTATGTGAATTTAAGTAATCTCTAAAAGAAATAAAGTTATCTAACTCATGATTCCCTTCAAGCATAACATGTAGATTAATCTGTGGCTCACTTTTCGAGAAAAAAAAGCGGAATGGTATGTTAAATTCGCCCTTAAATATATATCCATATTCCTGTAATATTTTAACAGCATCAAGATCATACACTTCTACTGCAATATCGATCTGTGGTTTGGCACATATACCTCGAATTGCAGTAGAACCAATATGATGGACGCTTATCAAGTTTTTATCAAGGATATTTTCTAAGGACTTTCGTTCTTTCTGAAAATTTGCATTCCATTGTTCTGTATATTCTTGCAACATCTTCAAATCATGCTCTCATAGGCATTACTACGAACATACAGTCTTCTCTTCCATCCTGAGGCACTACTAGTATTGAAGATAACCTATCTTTGACATATATTTTCAGTTTTTCACAAGATAAAGCGCTTGCTATATCAAGCAAATATCTGGCATTGAAACTAGCTTCCCATTCATTGTTTAATACGCTATTTATAAATATTTCATCTTGTCCAACACCACCTGTTACAATATTAGATGATGATATATGCAACAAATCATTATTTGTACGTAATTTTATGGACCTTGTTTTATCCTCAGATATCACAGCCACTCTATCTATTACATTCAGAAAGTCTAATCTATCAATTTCAAAAAAACTGGCCTCATCCTTTGACGGAACAACGGCTTCATAATTAGGAAACTCTGCATCTACAATTCTTGCTGTAAGTGATACATTACTCAAACAAAATTGCACTTGCCCCTCATTTCTAACGATTCGTACATTTTCATCACGTGTTCCATCTAACAGTTTTTTCAATTCTAGCACTGTTTTCTTAGACAAAATACCGATTGGACTGTATCCTTCTATCATATCTATTTTGCAAATAGCTAATCTATGTCTATCAGTAGAAGCGGCTACGATTTTATTTGATTTATCCATGCTAAATAGGATGCCATTTAAGTTATAATGTGTCTCTTCTTGAGCCATTGCGAACTTTGTTCGTTCTATCATTGTTTTAAGATCTGCAATCGGAATAGAAAATTCACTGCTATCTTTAATTGAATCGAGCTGAGGGAAATCTTCAGCTTGAAGTGTATTAATTTCAAACTTAGCTTTTTCTGCCTTTATCTGGATCCTGTTTCCTTTATCTGTCAAAGATAATTCAACTATTGCATCATCTTTTATCTTTCTTACTACATCGTGCAATGTTTGAGCATGCACAGCAACACGACCGAACGTGTCAACTTCAGCTATCGCCGTTTCAATCAAAGAATGCTCTAGATCTGTAGCTTTAAATGTAATTGTGTTCTCAGAGAACTCTAATAAAACATATGACAAAATTGGAATAGCTGGCTTTCTGTCGACAATATTTACGCTATGATTTAGCGCAGAAAACAGATCATTTCTTGATATTTTAGCACGCATAAAAACACCGTACAAATAATTCTATATTTTGAATTGTACCATCCAATCATAATCGAAGCAAATGGCTTTCTTAAAATACACACAAACAAGAAGCGCTAATATGTTCATTTCTGGTTCATTTAGACCACTGATAGTATAATTTAATTACAGAAATTTTAATTTATAGGCCAGAAAAGTTTTCTAGAAAATGGATATCGAAGCTTGCGTCTTTCACCGCCTGGCAATCGCACAATTTTTTATGCAATGGAATCAACGTATCTACACCTGTAATCACATACTCAGATAAAGCTCTTCTAAGCCTAGATAGACAATGATCACGATCATCCCCGTGTACAATTAATTTAGCTATCAAGCTATCATAATATGGTGGAATTTTATAACCGCTATATATTGCACTGTCAATTCGAACGCCAGGTCCACCAGGGCAATGATAATCTCTTACAGTTCCAGCTGAAGGAGTAAAATTTACAGGATTTTCTGCATTTATCCTGCACTCTATAGCATGTCCTTTGAACTTTACGTCGCTTTGCTTTATTGTTAACTCGTTTCCGTCAGCTACTAAAATTTGCTCTTTTATTAAATCAATTCCAGTAACCATTTCAGTCACGGGATGCTCGACTTGAATGCGTGTATTCATTTCTATGAAATATAGAGAGCCATTTTCATACAAAAATTCAAGCGTTCCTACTCCAGAGTATCCGATTTTAGCAACCATATTAGCGACATTATCGCCAAACGCTGATCTCTCTCCAGGAGATAATACATAACTTAAAGCTTCTTCCCAAATTTTTTGATTTCTCCTCTGCAAAGAGCAATCTCTTTCTCCAAGATGGATCGCATTCCCTTTTCCATCAGATAAAATTTGGAATTCTATATGTTTTGGCTTTGCTAAATATTTTTCAACATATACTTGGTCATTTCCAAATGCAGCACCGGCTTCGCGCCTTGCTGTCTCATATGCAATTTCTATCTCTGAATCTGAGTAAGCGACTTTCATTCCTCGTCCGCCTCCTCCACCGGCAGCTTTTACAAGTACAGGGTATCCAATCTCTTGTGCTATTTTTTTTGCCTTTTCGCTAGAAGAAACAGAGCCATCAGAGCCAGGGACTGTCGGAATCCCATACTTTGATACGGTTTTTTTCGCTGTAATTTTATCACCCATCATAGCAATATGATCTGCACTAGGGCCGATAAATTTCAAGCCATGTTCATAAACCATATATGAAAATGTTGCATTTTCACTTAAAAAACCAAAACCAGGATGAATTGCATCAGCATTTGTAATACACGCCGCAGAAACGATAGCAGCTGAATTTAGATAGCTTTCTCTAGGATTAGCGGGGCCTATGCATACGCTTTCATCTGCTAACCTAACATGCATAGCGTCTGCATCTGCTGTTGAATGTACGGCTACTGTTTGTATTCCTAAATCCTTACATGCGCGAATAATTCTTAAGGCAATTTCTCCGCGATTTGCAATAAGTATCTTTTTCATATTTTTTATAACAAATTAGCTAATTATCATTATAGGTTCATCATACTCAACAGGCTGAGCATCGTTTACTAAAATTTCTTTTACTACACCAGTTTTATGCGCTTTGATCATATTCATCACTTTCATAGCTTCTATGATGAATAATGTTTGCCCTTCTTGTACAGAATCTCCAACTTTTACAAAAGGAGCTGCGCCTGGTCCAGGTGCCAAATAAACAGTTCCCACCATGTTTGCTTTTATTGCGTTCGGGTCTTTCGTATGATCAATTACAGCAAGCGTAGAAGTTTCCGGGGGCTGTATGTTAACTTTTTCAACAGGATTGCTAGACACCGGAATGACAGCAGTCTGTATAGATCGAACAACTTTAATACGCAAAGAATCTACTTGATACTCGATTTCAGATAAATCTGTTTCTCTAAGCAATTCAGCTAGAGCCCTTACAGATTCAGGGCATATTTTTAACTGTGAAGCCAAATCTCAAATCCTTATAAAAAACATAAAAAACGGACAAACAACACTAATAATAAACCAGCATTTTGAGCTGACGTGCAGACCAAAACATCTAAGCGTAGTCGAATCCGACAACAAATACTGCGTACTCTACCAAAAAAAATAGAAAGACTCAAGGATTTATAAAAATGATATTCTTTCTGTCGATTTTATGATAACATTAAAGTACGCATTAAATGAGTATAGTATGGCTTTTTGTATCAATAAAGTAATTTTGGTGGGCAATGTTGGTAAAGATCCTGATGTGCGCCATTCTCAAGATGGACTAAAGGTTGTTAGTTTTTCAGTCGCGACAACAGAGTCTTGGAAAGATAAAAATACAGGAGAAAAAAAAGATAAAACAGAGTGGCATAGAGTTGTTGTTTTCAATCAAGGGATTGCAGAAATTGCCGAAAAGATAGTTAAGAAAGGATGTAAAGTATACGTTGAGGGACAATTGCAGAGCAGAAAATGGGTTGATCAAGACAACAATGAGAGATTTATTACAGAGGTGGTGATTACACGAGTTTCTGGCGAACTGGTTGTTATGAGCTCCGACAGGGGAGATTTTTCGTCTGTTTCTTACGATAATTTTGGTGTTAATGTAGACGAACACATTAACGATGATATACCGTTTTAGTTTCACAATTTAATTGTTGTTCGTGGTTTACTATGTAGATTTTGGTGATTTTCATGTCGATAGATTTAGAAGATAACAGTAATATCCAACCATTTGTTTCTCTTGAAGAAGAGTTGAAACAGTCTTACTTGGATTACGCAATGAGCGTAATTGTTGCTCGTGCATTACCTGATGTCAGAGACGGCTTAAAGCCAGTGCATAGGCGTATTTTATACGGCATGAAAGAAGTCGGTTGTGATTATAATAAGCCGGTCAAAAAATCTGCACGTATAGTTGGAGATGTGATGGGAAAATACCATCCTCACGGAGATTCCGCTATATACGATTCTATGGTTAGAATGGCTCAGGAATTTTCTATGAGAGAGATACTCGTCGACGGGCAGGGTAATTTTGGTTCTATAGATGGCGATTCTGCGGCCGCTATGCGTTATACAGAGGCAAGACTCTCAAAACTTGCAAGCAGTATGTTAGATGACATAGAAAAAGACACTGTTGAGTTTCAACCTAACTATGACGAGTCTTTGCAAGAGCCTGCACTACTTCCTGCAAAGTTCCCTAATTTACTCGTGAATGGCTCTGGTGGTATAGCTGTTGGTATGGCTACAAACATCCCTCCTCATAATCTATCTGATGCGATTGATGCTTGCATCGCTTACATAAACAATCCAGACGTAGATATTGATGAACTTATTAGAGTTATAAAAGGCCCAGATTTCCCAACTGGTGGAATTATTTTAGGAAGAGCTGGAATAATTTCAGCTTATCGAACAGGGCGCGGATCTTTAATAGTTCGTTCTAAGAGCCATTTTGAAGAAATTCGCAAAGATCGCCAAGCTATAGTGATAACAGAAATTCCATATCAGGTAAATAAATCAAAATTAATTGAACGAATCGCAGAGATAGTAAACGAAAAAATTATAGAAGGCATCTCAGATTTAAGAGATGAATCTAATAGAGAAGGAATTCGTATAGTTATAGAATTGAAGAAAGATGCGATCCCAGATGTTGTGTTAAACCAACTTTACAAGTATACCCAAGTTCAGACTTCGTTTAGCGTCAATATGCTAGCCCTTATCAATGGTCGGCCTAAGTTGATGGGATTGCAAGAAGTTATTGGCCATTTCGTTACTTTCAGAAAAGAAGTCGTAGTTCGTAGAACAAGATTTGAGTTAAAAAAAGCAAGAAATCAGGCTCATATCTTGATAGGTCTCGCTATAGCTATATCGAGCATCGATGAGGTTATTAATCTGATCAAAACGAGCAGTGATGCAGGTGATGCTAAGCGAAAACTTATGGAAAAGTACTGGGATGTTCAAAATGTGGAATCGTTGATACGCTTGGTCGACGATGGAGGTAACGTTATTGAAAACGGGAAGTGTCGACTAACAGAAATCCAAGCTCAAGCTATACTGGACCTAAAACTACAAAGATTAACAGGTTTAGAAAGGGATAAAATTGCCGATGAAATTTCGGCTTTAATAGATAAGATTAAGGATCTTTTGTCTATCCTTGGATCGAAAGAAAGAATATTTGGTATCGTAAAAGATGAATTAATCGCAATAAAGAGTGAATTTGGCACAGAAAGGAGGACTGAAATAGTCGAAGCTGGACCAGATATAGACATAGAAGATTTGATTCAAAAAGAGGATATGGTTATCACTGTCAGTAATACTGGTTATATAAAGAGGGTTCCTTTGACTAGTTACAGAGCTCAAAAAAGGGGTGGAAAAGGCAAAACAGGAATGACAACGAAAGATGAGGATTTTGTATCTGATTTGTTTGTTGCAAATACTCATACTCCAGTTTTGTTTTTCTCGACCAGTGGAATCGCTTATCAAATGAAGGTTTATAAGCTGCCTTTAGCAACTCCTCAATCTAAAGGGAAAGCTATGGTAAATCTGCTTCCATTAGACGCTGGAGAGTCTATTGCGACAGTTCTGCCGCTGCCTGAAGATCCATCTTTATGGGAGAACTTAGATATAGTTTTCGCTACTTCTCATGGAACAATTCGTAGAAATAAATTAAGTGATTTCTTAAATATCAGGACTAACGGAAAAATTGCAATGAAACTCGATGACGGCGAACGATTGATTTCTGTCGATGTGTGTAACGATAACAATGATATATTAATATCGTCGAAAATGGGTAAGTGTGTAAAATTCCCATTAGAGCAATTGCGTGTATTTGCTAGCAGAAATTCGACTGGCGTTCGCGCAATTAAACTTGTCGGCGACGATGAGGTAGTTTCTATGGCGGTTTTGAGAGGCTCTAATCGAAGTCAGGAAGAGCGCGAGGCATATATTCGTTACCTAAATTCAACGCGCAGAAGTAAGGATGAGTTAGATATAAATATTCAAACGAATATTGAGAAACCAGAGTTTTTTGAGGAAATGCAATTGGACGATCAACTACTCCTTACAGTTACAGCTAAAGGTTACGGGAAACGCACATCTGTATATGAGTACAGAACTACAGCCAGAGGGGTACAAGGCGTCAAAAACATAGAAATGAACAGTAAAAATGGTGAAGTCGTATCTGTATTCCCTGTCAAGGAAAATGATGAAATAATGCTCGTAACTGACAGTGGTAAGTTAATTAGATGTTCTGTCGATGACATTCGAATAACAGGTAGAGCAACTCAAGGCGTAATTTTATTCAGATTGGATAAAGGCGAAAAAGTTGTATCTGCAGCTAGATTGCCAGAAGTTAATTCTTGTGACGTGTTAGATTGCACAAATGAATAAAGAATTTATAGAACTTCTTAAATCTAGAGTTTCTATAATAGATTTTGTATCCAAAAAGACAAAACTTATTAGGAGAGGGCGTGACTATTTTGGTGTGTGTCCTTTCCATAATGAAAAAACTGGCTCTTTTAAGGTTGATCCGGCTAAGGGGCTTTATTATTGTTTTGGATGCGGCAAACACGGCGATGTTTTTAACTTTGTAATGGAGAGCGACAATCTTCCATTTAATTTAGCTGTAGAAAAAATCGCATCATATACAGGTTTAGAAATACCAAAGCTTGCGAAAGAAGAGACGACAGCAGCAAAATCTAATAAGCGCCATATTGCTGTCTTGAACAAAATTCAAGAATTGTTTTCAATCAATTTACAAAAAACAAAATCTAGGACAATAAGCGATTATTTAGCTATGCGTGGAATTACAGATGATGATGTCAGAAAATTCAACATCGGCTATGCTGATAAAAATGTAGATATGTATTCTTTGCTACGTAAAACTGGATTCTCTGATTTTGATTTATTAAATTCTGGTGTATTTATTCGCGAAAGTTATAACGTAAGAATTAAAAACAAATTTGATGGACGACTGATGTTTCCTATAAAAAACCAATACGGACAATGTATAGGTTTTGGAGGAAGGAGTATAAATGGAGAAATGCCTAAATACTTAAATTCCCCGGAAACTCAAGTTTTTAAAAAAAAAGAAAATCTGTATGCATACGATTTAGCTAAAAATGGAACGTACAAAGATCTTATAGTCGTTGAAGGGTATTTGGATGCTATTGCAATGCATAGAGCTGGATTTGATAAGACTATCGCTACATTAGGAACTGCTATAGGAGAAGAGCAAATCGATCTGTGTTGGAGAATTTCTAACAATCCTATTGTGTTATTAGATGGAGATAATGCAGGGATAAAAGCCGCTTATAGATTGCTGTTAAGAATTATGCCTAAATTATCACCTGGAAAATCTTTCAATTTCGCTACGATTCCAGGAGGAGACGACCCAGATTCTATTATTATAAAATCTGGAGCAAAAGGAATTCAGGATATATTGGACAACTCATATAAATTAAATGATTGGTTATGGATCGCGAGTTTTGCATTATATCCATCTGAAACTCCTGAACAAAAAGGATCAGTTTTAGAGTCAATAGACAACGCTATAAATTCAATAGAAAATTCTAATATCAAATATTTATACAAAAAGTGGTTTAATGAAAAAAGAAGTGAATATCTATTTTCTAAACAAAAGTCAGAAAATAAAACAAAAATAAGTAGAGTATTGTCGAATCTAGAAAAATATCAAGAAATTTTACTTGCCTTAATTGTAAAAAAACCACATATAATAAGTGAGGTAGTTGAAATGCTTTCTGTTGTTGAATTCAGTAATAATACATATGAATCAATTAAACAAATAATATTACGTGAATATTCCGAAAAGAATAGCATTGATGATATTATTGAAAAATTATATAATTCATTCGGTGTATTATCACAGAATAGCTTTTTATTTAATATGTCTAATTGTGATGATAGTGAAATACTTCAAGAATGGAAAAATGCATATAACGAATACCTCACTTGTGTAGATTTTAAAGACGAAATAGCTAGCGCTTCCGAAAATTTTGGAAAAACGTTTTCTGAAGATGCTTGGATAAAATTTAAGGCCCTGAAAGAAACAGCTTTAGATCTTAAAAACAAAAAATATTAAGGAGCAACATAAATATGAGTAACGCAGTTGAAAGAATTGACGATAGAATGATTTCTCAAGATGAAGAAGATGGATTAAGTGTTCACAACTTGATTTCTTTTGATTGTGTAACAGCCGAGGAAGATTTTAAAAATCTTATAATACTAGGAAGAGAGCGTGGATATGTAACATTTGAAGAGCTTCACGATGTAATTCCAGAGTCTGAATTTTCTCCAGCTCAACTTGATGATATTGTTTCTCGTCTTTCAGATATAGGGATAAGACTTATCGAACAGTCTAATATCGGTAAGATTGATTCTATAGAAAGGAATGACAGTATAGTTACACTAAAAGATAAGCTTCATGTCGATGATAGAAGCAGTCACGTAAAAGTAGATGATCCAGTTAGAATGTATTTACGTGAAATGGGGCATATAGAATTATTGTCAAGAGAAGCTGAAGTAGAATTGGCTCAACAAATAGAACAAGGAAGACGAATTGTACTTGAAGGATTAATTGAAAACCCAATGACATACCAAACGATAGAGTCGTGGATTAAGGAAATAGAAGAAGGGAGGTTATCATTAAGTGAATTTTTTCAAATTGACAATTTAAATATTGACATTTCGGAAGACTCAGATGATGCAAATAATTTACCTTATGAAAGTGACTTGATCGTTGAGAAAAAAACAGAAAATAACAACGAAACAAATGCAAATGACAATGACTCTGATGACGTCTCATCTGAATTTGATGAGAATGAGTCACTTAAGCCTCAGGTCATTGAAAACTTGTGTAAAGTCATTTCTCTGAAGGATGAAGTACTAAAAAGAAAAGGCACAAAAGAAAAAATTGCAGCAAAGAATGATGTTTTAACGGCATTAGATTCCTTAAAACTTTCGCAAACTGCTATAAGCATGCTGTGTGATGATTTGTATGCTGCAAATAAGGAACTTTTAAAGAATGAAGTAAGCTTATTAAAAAAAGCTCAAAGTTGTGGGATAGATAGAGTTGAGTTTTTAAAAGCATACTATGGGCATGAGAATATTGATGAATTTCCATCTAGCACAAATTATAGTGAGAGTTGGCAAAAATTTTTCAATGAGCAAAATGACACATTGGAAGAACATTTTGCATTTATAAAAAGTATGGAAGACGAATTCTGTATATCAATATCTGAATTTAGAAAAATAGTTAATAGCATCCAGAAGGGCGATAGAGATGCAAACAAGGCTAAGACTCAGATGGTTGAAGCTAACTTAAGGCTTGTTATTTCTATAGCAAAAAAATACACAAATAGAGGTTTACAATTTCTTGACTTAATACAGGAAGGAAATATTGGCTTAATGAAAGCTGTAGATAAGTTCGAATATCGTCGTGGATACAAGTTTTCTACATATGCGACTTGGTGGATTCGTCAAGCAATAACACGAGCTATTGCAGATCAAGCCAGGACTATAAGAATACCTGTTCACATGATCGAGACTATAAATAAGATTGTAAAAGTTTCTAGATCAATATTCAATGAAACAGGTAGAGAGCCTACTCCTGAGCAAATAGCAGAAAAATTACATTTTTCTGTTGATAAAGTAAGAAAAGTGTTAAAAATATCAAAAGAGCCAATTAGCTTAGAAACTCCGGTTGGAGATGAAGAAGATACGCATCTAGGAGATTTTCTTGAAGATAAAGGAGCAGAATTACCTGTAGATGCAGCATTAAATGCAAGCTTAAAAGAAGCTACAAACTCTGTTTTAGCCAGTTTAACTCCTAGAGAAGAAAGAGTTTTAAGAATGCGCTTTGGGATAGGAATGAGCTCAGATCATACGCTTGAAGAAGTAGGGCAGCAATTTGCAGTGACTAGAGAAAGAATTAGACAAATTGAAGCAAAGGCTATTCGAAAACTAAAGCATCCAACTAGATCTAAAAAATTAAAGACATTCCTCGGGTAATAGTATTTGGAAATTATTTGTATAGCTTCAATTGCGCCTTCATGATACGAAGGCGTTTTTTATATGGTATGTTCTATTGTAAACTTGCTTTCATGTGCAATACTGGCACATGAAAGCAAAATGTTAGCCTTAGCCTTCTGAGGCGCATTAATTATAAATAATGCGCAATCTCTAATCGTTTGAAATGCTTTTCTCTATTATGTATAATTCTGAAGTGATTGTGCTTAAAAGGTGTCGATTTGAGAATTTTAAGTTTTTTCGTCTTGTGTTTATTGTTCGCTTGTTCTTCTAAAGACAAAGAACCAAAAAGTATAACTGAAGTTTTCACTGTTGGTTTTAAAGAAATGGCGGCAAAAAACTATAGTGATGCAGCAAAAGAATTCAGAAAGATTTATACGTATTTTCCATATTCATCTTTATCATCTCAGGCTCAGCTTTTATCTGCGTATGCAAACTATAAAGTCGGGAGCAATGAAGAGGTACAGAAGTGTGTTAGGGATTTAGACGTTTTTATTATGTTTAAAGGAAATAACGAATATACACCTTATGCAAAGTTTTTGCGTGCTGTTTGCTTGTTGAAACAAGTGTCTTCTGTCGGTCGAAGTCAAGAAAAAACTCTGAAAGCAAAAGCAGCATTTGTAGATATAATTAACACATTTAATGGATCTGTGTATGCTAAAAATGCAGAAGACGTAATTTTACAACTTGATAACTCATTAGCAGCTCACGAAATGAGTGTCGCTAAATTTTATCAGAAAAATAGAAATCCAATTGCAGCATCTGGTCGGTATATGTCCGTTGTACAGAATTATATATACACAAATCAGGCACCAGAAGCATTATTTCGTTTAATAGAATGTTATCTAGAAATAGGTATGCGCGATATAGCAGATAGTGTACATTCAGAAATAAACAGACTATTTCCAAAAAATGAGTGGAAGCTAAAGAGTGATAGTTTAATGAATAAAAAAGTATCATTAAGAAAACTGTAAATTAACCAAAATTATAGTGGGGTAATTATGAAGACTTTCGTTGTGTGTGCTGGTGGTAGTGGAGGCCATGTATTTCCGGCGTTGGCTTTATGCGAACAGTTAAGAGATGATGGGAACAATGTTGTTTTTTTGACAGACAAAAGAGGGGGTAGATACTGCAGTTGCGATGAAAAATTTAATGTAAATGTAATGCCAGATGTTTCATCTGATTTTAAAAATATACACATTACAGCTTTAAACGCCCTCAGAATATTTATTGGTTTATTGATTTCATTCAGGAAGAAAAAACCAGACGTAATGATTGGATTCGGTGGGGTTTCAACAATAGTGCCGGTTGTGTTTGCAAAAGTTATGGGTATAAAGACTGTAATTCATGAGCCAAATGCTGTGTTTGGAAAAGCTAATAAATTTTTATCGAAATTTGCTAATTATACTACTTCGAATTATTCCCAGAATGGACATCCTCACTGTATAACTTTAGATACTCCAGTTCGGAAACAAGTTTTTTCTAAGTTTGCAACTCCATATTTGTTTAAAGATAAAAGTAAGTTTGTAATATGTGTTATCGGAGGTAGTCAATCTGCTGATATTTTTTCAACAGTTATTCCAGAAGCATTTCGCTTATTACCGCAGAAAAAACGCGAGTTTATAAAAGTAGTACAGCAAGCATCTGCAAATAAAATAGAGTTAATTAAAGCTGCTTATAATGCGTTCGGGGTCGAAAGTGATGTGCGAGAATTTTTACATGATGTCGGAAATATTATCGCTGACGCTAATTTGGTAATAAGTAGAGCTGGGGCGTCAACGCTATCAGAATTGGCAACGATAGGTAGAGCAGCTATATTGATACCATATCAATATGCTGGAGGGCATCAATATTCGAATGCTGAGTATTATGAAAATTTGGGGGCTGCTTGGATAATTGATGAAAACAGTCTATCTCCACAAATTTTAGCTGACAAATTAATGTCTTTGTTTTGCGATTTAGATCAACTTACGATAGCTTCTGTAAACATGCTTAAGTCTCGTTCAGCAACAGCAAACACGTCATATATCAATTTTTTGAAAAATGAAATAATTAAAGATACAAAGAGTAAATGAGATATTTTTTAAATTTAATTTGTTAGTTTAGGGGGTATTTATGAAGTTGTTCCCAATCGGAATAGGTGATATTCATTTTATAGGTATCGGCGGGATAGGGAT
>CAYLKK010000013.1:0-13458 GCA_964384495.1 uncultured Alphaproteobacteria bacterium | reverse complement strand
GTCGTATTAGTATTCACACAACCACAAGTCAACAATAAATAAAGACATATAATGTTTTTTGATGTACTTATCATAATCTCACCCTATTTAATTTAAATTTTGCTTTGTTAAAATTTTTATCCGTTCAACATGAGGTTGATCAAATGGATTTACACCTATTGCTATACAAGTATATACAACCTCAATCATAAAATGCATGAAAATGTAACCTAATATTTTCTCATTAAAATTTTCTACTTCAAAAATTCTTACAGGAATATTAGCTTCACATAAAGTATCTATAGTAGCAACAGCTTCTGCACCAATAAGATCTTTTATTGTCTTATTGTTCAAAAAACTGATAGAAGAATCTAAACATTGAATTTGTAGTTTGTCATCCACTGTATGAATTATCGATTTATCAATAAAGAACGTAAATCCCTTATTCTTTTGTCCTCCTAAATATAGCTGCAATTGACTATGTTGATCAACTGGCCCTATCGCTGTAATTGGAGTTATTCCTTCCCCCCCCTTCCCTGTACTTTCAGCAATTAATTGGCGAATCCACATACATAAGTCATTAAACTTTTCAGAATAACTCATAAAGACTATATCATGTATTCCGTTACTATAAAGGCTATGTAAAAATGATATTTTTTTTGAATCTTTTCTTAAATCTTTGATAGCGTTCTGAGCTCCATCAATGAACTTATTGCAATCTAATCCCATCAAGTAAGCGGTAGTCATCCCAACAGGAGAAAAGACAGAAAATCTTCCACCAATATCTTTCGGATGATCGATTGTCAATATATCATATGATTTGCATATTCTTTTAATCGTTGAATCTTTATCTTCTGTTATGCAAAAGAAATGATATTTTATCTCATCTTTTCCAAACAAATTAAATGATGTAAGCATCTGTGCGATTGTTTCAATTGTTTCTCCAGATTTTGATATAACAAGAAAACCAGTTGAAGCAATGTCTAAGTTTTCTAACGTATTCTTAAAACTATCGTAATCCAAATTATCTATAAAAATTACGTTTGAAGATGATGCTAGGAAAGCTTTAATTGCTTTCCCACCTAAAGCTGAACCACCTGTTCCAAATACAACATATTTGTCAAAAGCAGATGCCCATTTTTGAAAACTCAGATCTTCTACATAAGATAAATCAGGATTTAACACACAATCAAAACACGGGATATCGAAGAAGTCGTTAATATCGACTACATTTGCTAATAATTCCGTGTTTTTGATTCTTTGTTGTATCATCTTTCGTTAGATCCTTTTGCTATATAAAGTAACTTAGGCTCATATCTAAATGTATTTAAAAACTTCTTATATTCAGAAAAATTCGCTAATTCAATATTACATTCCTTTCCAAGAAGTTTAGACAACGAACATGATGGCGCTAATGTATTTGCAGTTTGCTGAAATAAACTTTCACTAACAGTATTATGTAATCTACTTAATTCAATACTTAATTTTTTATTTAATTCACAACTATTTTTCCCAGTAGCATAAACTTCAAATTCATTATTTTGTGTATTCCAAACACAATTCACGTTAATTCCCAATTTCTTACTAAGGATATCTCCTGTAATTTTTGCATATCGAATAACACTCTCATTTATGTCTTTTGTTGACATTTTATTCTCAAACCTGAATGTTACACTAGAGTCAGGAGAATCTACACTCTTCTCTATTTTTGTGCTATCTTTAGTTGGATTTTCCCAGTATTTATTCTGTCTATCAATTCTATTATAATTAATTTTTCCTACATTATCTGTATCTATAATATCTTGATTTAAATCACGTATAACAACTGGCATTTGCTGATCATTAGTTTCTTTATCCTCATCAATTATTTCATTAACAGTATTGTTACGAGAAACGAACGGAACACCATTAATTATGATATTTGGACATTTTATATGTTTTGATAATACGCTATAAATATCTGCTTCCGTATATCTACTGGCAATTTTAATTTCTATATCACGCTTAGACTGGGCAGCTCCTTCTTCAACTTCAAAGTGAGGCTCAATTAAGATACCGAAGAAACTTTTAGGTTTGTTTCTTTTAAACTTACCAAAACGTCCATTTTTGTTCTTATAATTTTTTGCGACTGTTTCAAAAATCTTGTCTAACTCATCTAAAGACTGAAATTGCCTTTCTATCATTTGTTGCGAAGACGAAGATGACTTAAAAAATCCATTATCGGGGCCTTCATCTTTCCCGGCAGCTGTATTTTCTACAACAGAAATCATAACACTAGCAATCTGATTATTTGTTGCATCTACGACTAAAGAACAGCTATCGAAGGGTGCTTTCTTATCATTCTTTTTATGTTGTTTATGATTCTTTTCTAATTTATAGTTTGATTTATAATCATAACTCTGCCATGCATCAACGTTAGAAAAATACATTGATGAAAATGCAACCAAACCAACTAAAATTTTTTTCATTTTTCCTCCTTCAACAAAATACTATTTATTGTTATATACTTTGTCCTCTTCTCTCGCTTGTGCCATAATTTCTTTAATTCCTTCTGAATTCAGAAATGGAGGAATGACCTCTTTCTGTTGACCACAATCTAACACAATTTTTTGATCTTCAAATCTAGAACAAGCACATACACACAAAATACAAGGAAATAACAATACTCTATTCATAAATATCCTCTACTTACGATGAGCGACATTATTGTCGCATAAACAAATTAATAAAATAATAACATTTCCAATACTGATTGCTATATCAGCTACATTAAACGCAGGCCAATGATATCCGAATACATGAAAATCTAAAAAATCAATTACATACCCAAAGTGTAGTCGATCAATTACATTACCAATAGCACCAGATATTACCAATATGCCACCTAGTAAAAAACTACGATTTTTACATATCCAAACAGATATACAAATTATTATAAAAATCGTTATATACAAAAGCCATAAGTTCTGATTACCGTTATTAAATATCCCAAAACTTATTCCATAATTGTGTACTCTTACAATATCAAAAAAATCACAAATTTTAATTGACTGATGTAAATACAAATTTTTATATATCCACAGTTTAGACGATTGATCCAACGTAATAATAAGAATAAACAATGTAAGTAGCAGACTAAAAGTCTTCATAGTAAAATTATCAATTACAAATGTTTTAAATTTATTCATTGTTCATTTCAGATAAAACGCCAGAACATCTATCGCAAATACCATTTCCACCAATATTTTCACAAATTTTCCAACACCTTTCACACTTATATCCTTTAGCTATAGCAACATCTATTGAAACATCAGGCAATTCACCTGAAAAATATCTGGAATCTGCATCTACTGTAATATCAACGAATTTGATAGAAGATACGATACAAAGCTCTTCTAGAACTTCCTTATCTGCTCTATCTATTAAGTTATCTTTATCGTTAATCAACACTTCCGCCTGCAAACTAGAACCAATTGTCTTATTTTGCCTGGCGATTTCAAGTGCCTCTGTAATGCATTTTCTCACAGTCTTTAACTTTTCTATTCTATTTGCTACTTCGTAATTATTCCAAGCGAAATCAGGCTTTAAATATTCTTGCAAATGTATACTGGATTTCCCATATAGAGTTAACCATGCTTCTTCACATGTAAATGCTAAGATTGGAGCTAACCACCTTATGACATAATCAAAGACTACTTTTAATGTACTCAAATAGTCAGTACGTTTTTTACTATTTATACCATCGCAATACAAGCAATCTTTTCTGATGTCAAAAAAATATGAAGATAACTCATTATTACAAAATAGCACGATTGTAGAAAAGTACTTATTTATATCAAATGCATCTATGCACTCCATCAACTCTTTGTCTATATTGTATATTCTATGTAAAATATACTTTTCTAAATCAGGAACACTAGCATAATTTAATGGCGTTTCAAGATTAAATCCATTTAAAGCACCCAACATATACCTAATAGTATTGCGAATTTTTTTATAAGACTCTTGTCCTTGCTTAATTATATTATCACCGAGTTTAAAATCACCAGTAAAATCACAGCTAGCTACACATAATCTAAATACATCAGCACCTATACTAGAAATCAAAGCAGGTAAATCGATAGTATTACCCAACGATTTCGACATTTTCCTGCCTTTTTCATCAATTACGAATCCATGCGTCAATACTGATTTAAAAGGTGCTCTCGAATTCGCAACACATGAAACTAATAATGAATGTTGAAACCATCCCCTATGTTGATCAGAACCTTCAAGATACAAGTCTGCAACATCACTTAAATCAGAATTTTCTTGCAGAACAAAGACATTTGAAGATGCACTTTCGAACCAAACATCAACTGTATCCTTTGATTGTACATAATCATCTGCAGAATATCGGTCACCTAGAAACTCTTGTGGATCTTTTGAATACCAAGCATCAGCCCCTTCCTCGTCGAAAATCATAGCTATACGATCTATTACAGATTGATCTTTTAACACTTCACCAGTCTTTTTATTAATGAAAATAGGAAGAGGAGTACCCCAAACTCTTTGCCTAGAAATACACCAATCTCCACGATTTTCTATAAATGCCTTGATCCTATTATACCCCTGAGGTGGGAGCCATTTCACTTTTTCAATTTCTTGCAACGCTTTTTTGCGTAAACCAGTATTATCCAGGCTTATGAACCACTGAGGCGTAGTCCTAAATATAAGCGGAGCTTTAGATCTCCAAGAATGAGGATAACTATGCTTGATTTTAGACTCAGCTAACAATGCAGAAGCTAATTTCAATTCTTTTAGTATTTTCTCTTCTGCCTTAAATATGTGCAAACCAGCAAAAACCGGAACTTCATCGTAGTATATTCCATCTTCATTGACAGTTTTAGGAACATTAATTCCGTGAGCCTTACATACCAAAAAATCGTCCAATCCATGGCCTGGAGCAGTATGCACGAACCCTGTTCCAGCATCTAAAGTAACATGTTCACCAGCTAACATATATACTGGGAAATCATATCCTTTTTGACATAGCGGATGCTCGCAGACAGCATCGATAAAAGTTTCTCCGTCTACTTTCAATAAAACTGTATAGTTTCCAATTCCAGCTTCTTGCACAAACTTTTCCAGCAAATTTTCCGCTACTATTAGTTTTCTTGAATTTGCCTCTATTACGACATACGTTGTAGACTTTAGGAAAGATATAGCCCTATTTGCTGGAATCGTCCATGGAGTTGTAGTCCAAATTACAATATACGAACCATTTAAACTTTCATCGTTACAACGTGTCACACGGAATGCAACATGTATACTTGTTGAAATTTTATCCATATATTCGATCTCAGCATCAGCTAATGCTGTTTTTTCTACTACAGACCAATATACAGGTTTTTCCCCCCTATATATTGTACCATCTAATAAAAATTTACCGATCAATCTTACGATTGTTGCTTCAGCTTTCTTATCCATAGTTAGGTATGGATTCCCCCACTCACCTAATGTACCAAGTCTTTTAAACCCCTCTTTTTGCTTACTTATCCAATACCTAGCAAAATCTGCACATTTTTTACGGAAATCCACGATAGAAATATCAGTCCTATTAATATTGTCAGATTTCAATCCTTCTTCTACTTTCCATTCTATTGGCAATCCATGACAATCCCACCCTGGCACAAATGGAGAAAAATAACCTTGCATCCATTTAGTTTTTAATATTATGTCTTTTAAGACACGATTTAAGGCAGTACCGGCATGAGGCAAACCATTTGCAAAAGGAGGTCCATCGTGAAGTATAAATTTCTTAGTTTTGTTTGCAGTTCTTGTCTTTTCCTGATAAAGATCTATTTCATCCCAATATTTTAGAATTTCAGGCTCTTTTGTAGATAAGGTACCTCTCATTGGAAAATCAGTACTAGGTAAAAATATAGTGTCTTTTAAGTCCATAACAGTAACAACGATCAAAATGAATTCAAATTTATTTATATTATAACACAATACGTTTTTTTCGTAAATTGCACAATAAAAAAATGCATATTACTCTTTACTCAAGAATTTAGCATTTTTTCTATATAAAAATACACAACTAATAATAACACCTATTGTAAGAATTAAAAGTAATATAGAAGCTAATGCATTTATCTCAGGAGAAATTCCAAATCTTAAACTTGAAAAAATAACCATTGGAAGAGTAGTTGCGCCAGGACCAGCTACGAAACTTGAAATAACAACATCATCCAATGACAGGACAAAAGCCAATAACCACCCTAAAATTATAGATGGCATTATCATCGGCAATGTAATTACAAAGAATATAGTTAATGGGGATGCCCCTAAATCCATTGCTGCTTCCTCTATAGATTTATCGAAATTATGCATTCTTGCACTAACTAACATTGTAATATAAGGCAAAGTGAGCGTTATATGTGCTATACAAACACTCATAGTCCCAGAAATATTGATAATACCAAAAATATTCTTTATTCCAACGAATAGCATCAAAAATGATATACCGATAACAACATCTGGCATTACAAGCGGAGTAGTAACCATACCGAGGAAAAGAGACTTCCCTTTAAAGTTAAATCTCTCTATTATCGTAGCAGAAATAGTGCCTAAAACAACAGCTAAAGTAGCAGAAATAGAAGCTATTTTAAAACTATTCAATGTAGCTAACAGGATTATATTGTTATCAGCTAATTTTTTATACCATTTTAAAGAAAAACCAGTCCATGTATTGACAAACCTTGACTCATTAAATGAATATACGACTATACAAATCAAAGGAATATATAAAATACAGTATCCGATAAAAAGTATTAATCTTCTTACTTTTTGCGATTCCATTCTTCTATCCTAAATTACCTTTTGTCTACAACATTTACACCTTTCAAAACACGATAAAGTATCGAAGGCAAAACAATAAAAACTAACAAAAATATAGCCAATGCTGATGCCATAGGCCATGATAAATTACCAAAAAACTCATTCCAAACGACTCGACCAATAGTCAGAGTTTGAGCTCCACCTAATAATTCAGGAATAACGAATTCTCCTATTGCAGGTATAAAAACCAATGATGACCCAGCGACTATGCCAGGAAATGTAAGAGGGATAGTCACAGAAAATAAGGTCCTCATTGGAGAAGCGCCCAAATCATAAGCGGCTTCTAGAATAGAAAAGTCTATTTTTTCTATAGCAGAATATAAAGGTAAAATCATGAATGGTAGATATGTATATACCATCCCGAAACACGCCGCGCCAGTGCTATTTATTAATCTTAAAGGTTCAGTAATTATACCGAAATAAATCAATATGTTATTTATTATACCAGCTGGACTTAATAATAGTATACATGCATAAACACGGATCAAAAATGATGTCCAAAAAGGCAACACGACTAACGTCAACAAAATTCCCCTCACCTTTTTATCCGATCTGGCTATCGCATATGCCATAGGGAAACCTATTATAAAACAGAAAAAAGTAGATGTTGCGGCTATCCGTAAAGATGACAGCAAACTTCTGATATAAATCTCATCTGTAAATAAAGCTATATAATTAGAGAAATTTAATTTTACTAGAAGTGTACTAAACATCGAATTCCACACTGATATATCAGTATACGGAGGCGATGCGAGTATAGGATCAGATAAACTGATTTTGTATAATACTATGCACGGTAAAAGTGAAAAAACAATAAGCCACGCATATGGAACAGCTATTATTGTTTTTCTTCCAAATACAGCAAGTACTATTTTTGAAAAAATCTTTTTAAAATTTCGCTTAAATTCTGTCACATTTATATTCCATACAAATCTACCGAATAATTTCGCATCCACTAACTATTTCAAATTCAGCCATTAAATCATGTTGATCACTTCTCCACAATAAATGTACATTAGGCCCTGCATCTACAGTGACTATCGGACCATCTGAATTCCGCTCCCAAATATTACGCACTATTCCTAATATTCTTACTGTCTCTTGATTCATGTAACCGAAAGGCTTTGAACAAGTTTCAAACAACGCATGCATATCCATAAATTCAGCCCATGTTAACTTGAACATTTTTTCCCAATCATTTGAACGTATTGCTTTTATCATTTTTTCCACACGAATTTCCGCACGCCTACCTCTATCTTCAAATAGCAAGCTAGAAGGAACCATAGCATGCGCAGCACCAGACGATATTTTTTTCGGAGAATCATCGACTAAGCATAAAGTATGAATTAAATCATTCATAGGAAGATCGATTTTTTCAGCATACTCTTTTCTCCATATCGCCCACGGAGAAAAAAAAGAACGGCATGAGGAACCTGACCCTATTCTACTCAAAGCACTAGCCTTCTTGTCATCTATTGTCGAGCAATAACCTAAATCTATAAAAGCTTTAATAGCACATTTTGTAAGCGCTGCAAAACTAGAAGCAGAACTAGCAATACCAACGTCATTCGGGAAATTATTCCCAGATTTTATTAAAAACTTATTTTTACAATGAAACTTACTTTTTAAAAAACTCATATGTTTTTTAAATCTGTTGATAGAAATATTCGATATATCTAGCCTCAAGAACCCGACCATCTCTAATGGTTCAAACTTATCTTGCTCATCATCTATCTCACACATTTCGACTCTTGACACAAGGTTATTTAATGTAAAAGAAAGAGACGTATTGCAAGGCAAATTATCTTCCCTTTTCCCCATGTATTTTATTAAAGCTATATTAGATGGCGCTTCAGCGTACCACACTCATTCCTCCAACAAAATCGTCAGTATTAGCAATATACGATAATCCAAAATTTTTCATATCTTCTCGAATGCTAGCAGAAGCATTCTTATAATTCAATGTAATAATCGCATCAGCACACGAAGCGCCACAACCTTTTGCAGCTAACACTCCATCAATATTTATTATTTTCTCTATTAATTCTTTCGTTGATTTTATTACCAAATTTTCTGTTAGAAGAGCACGGTGATAATCATTGATAGCAGCAGCCAAAGTACCTGCAGATTTTGTTAGTATTGCATTTTTTGCTCTTTGTACTATATCACACAATAGCGACAAATTTTGTATATTTATATTCTCAGATAAATGCTTGTATGTCGTTATCTTGGTATTTGTTTTAAATATCATAATTTCTACATCAGAAAATAGCCAACCAAATTGGCATGAATTTCCCACTAAACTTCCATCAAAGAAAGTAAGGCCACCGATTATTTGCGATACTATATCAGCACAACTAGGCTTAATTTTCGAATTAGAAAGTCCTTTGTAAAGTCGTACAATGTTTTCTATCTCAAAATCGTTGTAAGTTGAATTGTAAAGAGCTAAGAAGCCAGCGCTAGATTTCCCAAATCCGTCACAAGTATTCACAAATATTATATCATCTCTCTCTTGTGAGAAATCTATCATATTTGCATCATTCACTATTTTATCTGTATCTACAATTATCTCAAAAAGAGGTTTTGTAGCCATTAAGATAGCATCGCCTCCAAACAGAACAGAATATTCTCCTAATAAAAATGTTTTGCTAGGAATTTTATATTTTATCTTCATCAGATCTAATTTAACTTACTCATAAGGCTATCTAACTCATCTACATTTCGAAATTTTATCTCGACTGTTCCACCACCATTGTTTCGCATCTTCAAACTCACATTTAGCCCTAACAAACTTGATAATTGCTCTGATATATTCGCCTCTTCAGATTGATCTAAACCAAAAGATCTATCATTATTCGATCTGATTTTAATCTTTTGCTCTTGTATAATTTTTTCTACTTGTCTTACGCTTAATCCTTCTGAAATTATCCTATTGGCAATTTCTACTGCGTTTTGAACACCAACTAAGCTTCTAGCATGCCCGAAAGACAACTTTTTTTCATGTATAAGAGTCTTAACGACTTCAGGCAAAGAATTCAACCTCAAAATATTTGTTATATGGCTACGACTCTTTCCCAATTTTTCTCCTAACTGATCTTGAGTATAACCAAAATTTTCTATTAATTTCTTATAAGCTTCAGCTTCTTCTATAGCATCTAAATCTTCTCTTTGTATGTTTTCTAAAATAGCTATCTCTAGTAATTTTTCATCAGATTTTTGCTCAGACACTATGCATGGTATTTCACTTAATCCAGCTATCTTAGATGCTCTTAGTCTCCTCTCACCGGCAATAATTATATACCCACCATTATTCTCATAAACAACAATTGGCTGAATAATCCCATTTTCTCTAATTGATTGTGCCAAAGCCTCTAACTGTTCATTATCAAACACACGCCTAGGCTGATATGGATTGCAACTTATTTTAGAAATATTAATATTTTTTACTTGTTGAGAACTCGAATTTGCATCATCTAATAAATCATTATTTTCAAAAAAAACAGACAATCCTCTTCCTAATTTTTGTTTATCATCTTTCATTGCAATCCTCATATTTTATAATATAAAGTGGTCTGTCTTTTGTCTCTATATATATTCTACTAATATATTCGCCTATTATGCCTAGCGTTAAAAGCTGCACTCCACCAAAAAACATAATTGCTACAAATAAAGAAGCGTACCCTGGAACTTCTATGCCATAAATCAATATTTTAGCTATTATGTACGAACCTCTAAAAAAAGCAAAAAGCGTTATAAAGCTTCCGACATATGTCCATATTCTAAGAGGAACAGAAGAAAATGAAGTTATACCTTCGATAGCGTAATTCCATAATTTCCAGAATGTAAATTTTGTCTGCCCAGCTCTTCTTTCCGGTCTTTTATATTCAACATAATCCACTTTAAATCCAATCCAAGACGTAAGACCTTTTAAAAATCTAGTTTTTTCCTTTATTGTTTTTAGTGCATCTACAGCCCTTCTATCAAGCAGTTTATAATCCCCAACATTTTCATATATACATACATCTGCTAGCATATTATGCACTTTGTAAAAAGCCGCTGCAAAAAACCTTTTTAAAAAAGAATCAGAAGATCTATCAACTCGCTTTGCTAAAACAACCTCAGCACCTTTTCTCCATTTTTCTATCATTAATCCCAACAATTCTGGCGGATCTTGCAAATCACAATCTAAGAATGTTACAGCATGTCCACTAGCTGCATTAATTCCTGCTGCCATTGCAGCTTCTTTGCCGAAATTACGAGAAAATGAAATTATGCTAATATTATAGCTTGTATTTTTCTTCATTTTTTTCAGAACATCCAACGTAGCATCAGAGCTACCATCATCTATAAAAATCAGCTCAAAATTTTCACATACATTTAGCAACTTCTTACTTACTTCTGTTACAAATAGCTCGATCGAATCTTCCTCATTGTAACAAGGCACAATAATACTTAACTCAGGCATCTAAATCACAAAAATCACATTGCAAATTATAACCAAACACACAATAATTTACTACATTAGATTTATAGTAGCTTAAAGTTTGCAAATGATTGATCTCTGTGTATGTAAAATTCGCCAGAATACGATACTAAATTAACTAGAAGACATTTTTTTTGCTAAAGATTTAAAACCATTAGCAATGCAAAAATCGTATATCCCAGTATACGTAATACCATCAAAAGAAAGTTCATCAATATTTATATCGATACTAGCATTTAAGCGAACTAGTTTTTTGGACATAAAAGCAGAATTTCTAGAATCAGCTAATTTTGTTCGAACTTTTTCTGCAATTTCAGACAAATTATCATATATTACCTCAATAGAATCAAACTGTTCAATTAATTTAGCTGCTGTTTTTGGACCGATTCCTTTTACTCCAGGAACATTATCTGAAGTATCACCTACTAACGCTAAAAAATCTACTAACTGATTTGGAAATACACCAAATTTATCAAATACACCCTGTTCTGTAAAAATTTTAGATTTGACTGGATCGTATACTTGCACTGCTTTTGACACAAGCTGCATCAAGTCTTTATCAGATGAAACAATTTTTACAGTTTTATGAGCAATAGACATTTTTTCGCAAATAGACGCGATAACATCATCAGCTTCAAAACCATTTATTGATATAACTTTAGCACCAAATAATGCGGCTGCGTCTCTAATTAGAGAAAACTGAGAGATCAAATCTGCAGGAGCTTCATCTCTATTTGCTTTATAATCTTTGTATATTTCGTTACGAAACGTTTTTCGTCCAGAATCAAATATAATTGCACAATAACTACATTTTTCCTGTTTAATGATGTTCAACAACATTGAACAAAAGCCGTACAAAGCACCAACCTCGAGGCCATCAAATCTGGATAACTTTGGATACCCATAATAAGCTCTGTATACGAACCCAGAACCATCAATTACCGTGCAATCATAACTCATAAAAAATTAAGCCTTACTATCCGTATTGCTTGCGTTATTTTCATAGATCTCCATGAAGTCAATCATTGGCAATAACGGCATAGGCAAGTTTCCACTAGCGACAGATTGAGCTATTACAGCCCTTGCAAATGGGAATAAAATTCTAGGACATTCTATAAGCAATGTAGGCTTAATCATATCTTCTTGGAAATTTTCTAACGCAAAAATTCCAGCATATTTCAATTCTACTATAAATAACTTTTCTTCTCCGATAATAGCGCTAACTGATAAGAATAGGACCACTTCATAAAAATTATCCTGCAATTTCGTCGAATCAACTTTTACTTTTACATCTAACTTTGGTTCTTCACCTTCTTTAGGCTGAAACCCTAACTTAAAAAAATTTTCAAAAGATAGATCTTTTGTATACTGAGTCAATACTCCGAATCCTGGTTCTGTACTAGTTGAATTCACTGTATTGTTATTTTCCATTTCCATGGGATTACTCCAAAAATTCATATACATTATAACACTATAAAATCATTAAATCATTACGTTCGATTTATGAATATACAATTTCAAGTATATTAAGACATTTGGGCAGCGTCATGGTATTTGTTAGTATGTATAAAATATAAATATATGATCAGCATCGCAGTTTCTATATAAAATACATATCTATATATGTAAATACTACAACACATGCCACTATTCTACAATTTCGTCAAAACGACTGTGTCCCAATTTTTTACCGTATATCGCTGCAATATTTTAAGACCTAGTTTTTCATAAACTTCAGCGACTTTCTGGTCTGTTGTAAATCCTGAAATGACTAAAATACCATTATCATTTAAACTAGAAACAATTTTTTCAGACATTTGCACTAATGGTTCAGCAAGAATATTAGACACAATAAAATCAAAACCATACTTGTCAAATTCTGTAGCGATGTTATGAAAAACTTTTATAGAATGATTACAATGATTTGTTATGATGTTTTTCTTAGTAACTCTAACAGCTTCTACATCATTATCATATGCATAAATATTGTTACCACCAAGCTTGCTTAATGCCATCGCCAATATGCCTGATGATGTGCGGCTTCGGGACATGCTTCCTCGGGCTGAATGTGCCATGGGGCAATTACGGCATCCACGGCACCAATAAACCGGAAT
>CAYLKK010000012.1:0-14072 GCA_964384495.1 uncultured Alphaproteobacteria bacterium | reverse complement strand
CGTTTTACCGTGGGTTATAGAGCAGGTTACAGGTCTTCTATATCCAATATGTCCATTTATTTCACAAGCAATAAGAGAAGAAATTTCAACACAAAAAATGAAATTTCCTGAAGTGGATATTGTTAGCGATATTGGTAATGAATGCCAAAATGTTTCGCTATTAATAGAAATTATTACAAAAATTAGATCTGTTAGAAAAGAACTTAATATAAGTCCTAGTAATTTAATAAAAATATCTGTAGAAAATATAGATTCTAATAAATTTGAATTTATTTCTAGAAGTGCAAATATTTTGAAAAGTATGAGCAAAAGTGAATTAGTAGATAATTCTAACGATAAGGCAATTTCTGTTGTAGTACGTGGAGCTACGATTAAATTATTCGTTGGAGATATAGTAGATTCAGCTGCAGAAAAAATTAAATTACAAAAAGAGTTAGATAAAATAATTAGTGAAAAATCTCAAATAGAATGTAGATTAAATAATAATAATTTTATAGAAAAAGCTGCAAAAGAAATTATTGAAGAAAATGCAGCAAGATTGTCTGTTATTGACGATAAGATACGTTCTATAAATGAGCTTTTACAAGAGATTTCTAAGATAATGTAGTCATATTATATGAAAGCAAAAATTGGTTTAAGTAAAGCTACGGCACTCGTCGCTAGTAATATGATAGGTTCAGGAGCTTTGCTGACTCCTGCCTTATTAGCTCAATTCGGTTCATTAGCATTAATAGGGTGGGGGATAACAACTATTGGTGCACTTGCATTGGCTTTGTGTTTTTGCAAACTCAGCGAATGGGTTCCTAATTCAGGTGGGCCATATGTTTACGTGAGACATGTCTTTGGAGATTTTATAGGATTTCAAATTTCTTGGGGATATTGGTTCAGTACATGGTGTGGTAGTGCGTCTTTAATTATTGGAGCACTAAATTATTTATCTGTATTTTGTCCAAGCGTAGCTGAATGTGGCGTTATTTCAATAGCATTAGGTTTATTGATGATTTGGATATTTACAGCAGTAAATATGCGTGGAATTAGTGAATCAACAACCGTTAGTTTGATTATTCTTTTTGTAAAAATTGTACCATTAATTTTATTCGCATTAGTCGGTATTTTTTACTTTGATAGCTCTATGGCTTTTAAGCCGGTTAATGTTGATTTAGTGAAAAATCTATCGTTTCTATCTATGACTCAACCTTTGCTGTGGGCATTTATTGGTCTCGAATCGGCTACAGTTCCGTCTGGAGCTATAGAAAATCCTAAAAAGAATATTCCATTGTCTACTATTCTGGGAGTAATTATTACTGCATCTATATATATAGTTGGTGCGATTGTTATTTATGGAGTTTTACCAGAAAGTGTATTGTTAGGTTCTAAAGCTCCATACGTAGATGCTGCTAAGTATATTTGTGGAGAATTCGGAGAAAAGTTTATGATGGTGACAGGGCTAGTAGGATTAGTCGGTTCTTTAAATGGATGGATTTTGATTCACGGACAAGTGCCTTATTCCGCTGCGAAAGATGGACTTTTCCCTTCTTTGTTTTTAAGAAAAAATTCGCATGGAGCTCCGATTGGTGTATTGATAGGAAGCATATTGATGTCAATATTATTTATTGCATCATATAGTGGATCTTTGTCTAATCAAATTGAAACATTAATAGATCTCTCTGTTTTTGCTATGGTAGTTCCATATTTTTATTGTGTCGTTGCAGTAATTTGTATTGCAGTTAAAAAATCATCAACTTTTTCTAAAAAAGAAAATGTTTTTATTGGAGTAATTACATCTGTTGCTTTTTTTTATAGTTTTTTCGCTATATATGGCGCTGGTAAGAATATAATTTCATATGGTATGTTGGCGTTTTTATCGGTTACTGTTTTTTATGCTTTTTCAAATAAGGCAAATAAATGAAGTATGAAATTGCATGTGAAAAATACGAAGAATATACACTTGTAAAAATAAAGGTAATACCAAAATCGTCTAGATCAAAAATAGGCGATTTAATCGGAGATAGAATTAAAGTATTTGTAACGTCAGCTCCAGAAAATGGCAAAGCTAATGCAGAGATAATAAAACTTTTTTCTAAGCTTTTAGGAATTGCGAAAACGAAGATTTCAGTTGTATATGGCGAGAAAAGTCAAAAGAAGAATTTAGCTATTTTATTAGATATTAAAGATGTCGTTGAGAAATTAACGTTATCTTAAGGCATTTTTGATAAAAATTTACTATGTAAATGTTTCTAAGTGGGGCTGTTATGAGTAAGTCTGACAATATTGTTACACCGGAAGAAAATGCAAATACGTGTAAAAACTTGAAAGATTCTGAGCAACAACCTTCCTGCGGAGTTTCTGAAAATGGAGAAAAAAAATATAAGCTGGGGGAAAGTTGTTTTACAAGAGATGAGCTAGTAAAAATGGGCTGTTTGTATATTCTTATTTTGGTAATAGCGTTTCTTTTATAGTTTTGTACAAGCTTTGTTTTATTGTGAAATTGCGCCAGTTTTTGAAATTGGCGTGTTTTTATAAAAATTCTTTGTTTTTTTATATTATTGTATATAATATCTGTTAAATATTTTTTAAAATTTTATTAGGTGATATATGTGTTTGAATGTGTCCTATTTGCGTGCGTTTGAATGTTCTGATTGTGTAGTTGTGTTCGTTTCTAGTAATTTGGAAATCATTGGTAAAACGGCAGTTGATTTAGATTCTAAGAATAATTTATTTATAAGTAGGGCATTAAAACATTCTGAGATGAAGGGGAAATTCGGAGAGAGTATAAAAATTCTTTCGCCTACAGATGATATAAAATGTGTAATAGTACTCTGTGTTGGTGAAAAAGGTTTATCTCAAAAAACTGTCGAAAATCTCGGTGGAAACATAATATCGTGTATACCGACTTATTGTAAGTCATTATTTGTATGTTGTGATGGTATTTCATCGAATGAATGCGATGATATTCCTGCTAGATTATGCTATGGAGCTGTATTAAAAACATGGAAGTTTGATAGGTATAGAACGAATAAAAAAGATTGTAAATTGCAGAATATAAAGGCTTGTTCAGCTAACATAGATTCTTCATCTAAAAAGTGGTCATCTTTAACTAATCTAGTGTCTGCTGTATTTACAGCTAGAGAATTAGTATCAGAACCTGCTAATTTATTAACGCCATCTAGCTTTGCAGATAGAATAATGAATGAACTTTTGCCGTTGGGGGTAAAAGTTGAGGTTCTAGATGAAGCTGAGATGAATCATCTAGGGATGGGGGCATTGTTAGGAGTTGCTCAGGGTAGTGAGAATTCCCCAAAATTTGTTGTTATGCAATGGAATGGAGGAAATGGAAATGATGCGCCAATTGCATTTGTAGGTAAAGGTGTGACATTCGATAGTGGTGGGTTAGATATAAAGACATATCCGCATATGGAAGGGATGAAAGGTGATATGGCAGGAGCTGCATCTGTAGTTGGCTTAATGAAAGCCGTTGCATTGAATCAATGTAATAAGAATATAGTGTGTGTAACTGGATTGGTAGAGAATATGCCATCTGGAAAAGCGCAAAAATCTGGTGATATAGTTACATCAATGTCAGGGCAAACTATAGAAGTTTTGAATACAGATGCAGAGGGAAGGTTAACATTGGCAGATGCTTTATGGTATACGCAAGATAGATTCAAACCTATGTATATGGTAGATTTAGCAACTTTAACTGGAGCTATACTGTATTGTTTGGGGGATGAATATGCAGGTCTTTTTTCTAATTCTGATAAGTTAAGTGAAATGCTTGAAAAAGCAGGACAGAGTAGTGGGGAAAAATTATGGCGTTTGCCTATGAACGATTATTACGATTCTACTATAGAGTCATCAATCGCTGATTTGAAGAATATAACGTCACCAGGCGTGAAAGCTGGAAGTATCACAGCAGCTCATTTTCTGAAGAAATTTGTAAATGATGTTGAATGGGCCCATCTTGATATCGCTGGAGTAGAAAGCATATCTAGAAATTTAGATACAGTTAATGCTGGTGCTACTGGTTTTGGAGTGAGATTGCTCTATCAATTTTTAGAGAATTTTGATAATAATTGTTCATGTGGTGGAGATTCTGCAGCTAAGCAACAATCTCAACAAATGGCTAGTTCTGCCGCGCAAAGTAATGTGAGCCCTGCTGTGAAGAAAGACACTGCTGCGGCAGCTCCTGCCGCTTCTGCAGTTAAGACAGCTGATAAACAAGCACCTGACGTATCAACTCAAGCAAAAACAGATAAGAATGCGCCTAAGTGATAATGGATTATAATTTTTACTTAGCTGGTGAAATTTTGTTTGAAAATACTATCGCTCGTTTAGTCGATAAAATATGTGTGCTCGGCAAACGAACGATAGTGTATTGCGAAGATGCATCTTTTCTAAGTGTGCTAGATGATGTAATGTGGACTTTTTCAACAAATTCGTTTATTCCACATGCAAAAGATGATTTTGAATATGCTAATGAACAAATCGTGTTGTTAACTCAAAAGGCTGAGAATATAAATAATGCAAATATCCTTATGTTAGTAAATAACTTCGGATTAGATGTGTGGCATGCTAATAATTTCGAACGTATAATACTAATTTTTCAAGAAAAGTTCAAAAAAAATGCAGAATTGTGTTTTTCAGACTTGAAAAAAAATGAACAAAATGTAAACTATTGGGAACAGACTCCAAAAGGGTGGAGCAAAGTTGTATAATTCAATGTGGAGATAAAAATGGCTTTAGAAAAGACTCTATCTATTATTAAGCCTGATGCAGTGGCGAGGAATTTAATAGGTTCTGTAAATGCAAAATTAGAAGAATCTGGTTTGAAAATTATCGCTCAAAAAATGATTAATATATCAAAAGCTCAAGCGATGCAGTTCTATATTGAGCATGAAAGTCGTCCATTCTATGAAAGTTTATGCGAATATATGGCATCTGGACCTGTCGTTGTACAAGTTCTAGAGGGTGAAGATGCTGTAAACTTAAATAGAAAAGTTATGGGAGCCACGAATCCAGCAAATGCAGATGTAGGAACTATTCGTCGCGAGTTTGGGCAAAGTATAGAGCATAATTCTGTACATGGTTCTGATAGCGTTGAGAGTGCTGCTCGTGAAATATCGTTCTTTTTTGCTCAAATAGAAATTATAAAATAATCGTATTTTTTTTGTATAAGCGCGTATAATATATTACGCGCTTTTTTTTGTGTGAAAAATGAGTCTGTTTGAAACTATATATAATAACGTAATGGAAAAAGCAAAATCCAAGTACGCTGTTTGGTGGTTAAGTTTAATTGCTTTTTGCGAGGGATTCTTCTCTCCTATTTTTCCAGATCCAATATTAGCAATAATGGTTACATTGAATAGAGCAAAAGCTTTATTCTATACAATAGTTTGTTCTATATCGTCTATATGTGGTGGAAGTGTAGGCTATTTGCTAGGTGGTGTGTTATTCAGTACAGTTGGGCAGTATATACTCGAATTTTATGGATATACTAACGCTGTTAATAATATAGATCCTAGAATTAATCAAATTGCTTTTTTAGTTGTTATGGCAAAAGCGTTTACTCCTATTCCTTATAAAATTCTTGCGATTGTATGTGGTTTTTTAAAAATAGATTTTATTACGTTTATATTTGCATCATTTATATCTAGATTCATTAGATTTTTTATCGTTGCGTTCCTAGGGAAAAAATTTGGGCAAAATATTTTAGATTTATTAGAAAAAAATAAAGGATTATTCTGTACAATCATATTGCTTTCGATAGTGATAGCTATTTGGTTAGTCTTCAGTATGAAGATATAAAGGAGAATACAAAATATGATGTTACAACCCAAAGTTAGAAATTTTATACGGATATTGTTTAGGGTAAAAACATCAATGTTCTTAATGTGTATAGTTGTTAGCATCGGGTTATTCTTTTCGTTGGTTTCTCAAAGCATTTTCGGCTTTTCTCCATGTAAGCTGTGTTTTATGCAAAGAGTAACTTATTTTTTAGTACTCGCATTGTTTTGTGCTTCATATTATTTCTATGCACTGTCTAATAGCATCTGGAAAGCTTTATATGTAGCTGGCGGAATCAGTTTGATTGTATGTTCCGCTATAGCTACGTATCAATTACTTGTACAGTTTGGAATTCTGCCTGAACCTCAATTCTGTTCGATAGATGCATCATATGCATCAAAAAGTTTAGATGAGCTAAAAGATATGTTAGAATCTAAACCCTACATATCAAGAAGCTGTAAAGAGCTTGGTCCAACTGTTTTTGGATTACCTATTTCTTTCTTCAGTGCTTTAGGAAGTATATCTGGTTTTATATATATTTGTATGGTATTGTTTTTCAGAAAGAAAAAATTTTTTTGAAGTAAATTACAATATAAAATGCTATACAACGTATTACCTATTGGTCGCTTTAATACAACATATACATATTCTAGCGAAGAGAATATAGAGTGTGGAACAATCGTAGAAGTACCAATAAAGAATAAGAAGACTCTCGGAATAGTTTGCGAAAATATAGACCATTATGATAGTGATAATTTAAAAGAAATTTCTCGTATTTTTAAATACTCATTAAATTGTAAGCTATTAAGGGTAATAGAATGGATAGCTTGGTACACAATTAGTCCAAAGGGCAATATATTGAAAATGTTTTTAGGAGAAACATCAGTTTTCAATGCAAAAAGAGATATAAAAAATTTAAATGATCAAATGTTTTCATTTAAAGATATTACATTATCAGACGAACAAATTAGTGCTCTTGGAGTAATTAAAAAAAACGATAGAAATGTTACATTGTTGCATGGCGTTACTGGTTCTGGGAAAACAGAAGTTTATTTAAAGCATATTCAAGATTTGCTAAGTATGGGGAAGCAGGTGTTAATTTTACTGCCAGAAATCGCACTTACTACTCAAATGATAGATAGAATCGAAAGATATATTGGGTGTAAGCCTCTGATATGGAATTCTAGCATTTCTAAAAAGATGAGAAAGCAAATTTGGACCCATGTCAATAATAAGAATGCATGCCTTGTAATTGGGACTAGATCTGCTCTTTTTTTGCCTTTTAAGAATCTGGGAATTGTAGTTGTTGATGAAGAACATGATCAATCTTACAAGCAGAATGATATGATCTTGTATAATGCAAGAGATATGGCTGTAGTTTTAGGTAATATGTTAGATATTCCAGTAATACTAGCGTCAGCGACTCCGTCTATTGAATCATATGTAAACACCATAAATTCACGCTATTCGTATGCAAAATTAGAAAATCGATTTTCTAACATTAGTATGCCAAAAATCCAACTAATAGATATGAGAAATTCTAGCAATCGAAATTTGATTAGCAATGAATTAAAAATAGCTATTGAGAATATTTTAGCTAATGGCGAACAGGTTATGCTCTTTTTAAACAAAAGAGGTTTTGCCCCTATAGTTTTATGTAAATCATGTGGGAATAAAATATCCTGTCCAAATTGCTCTTCATTTCTAGTTATGCATAAAAAAAGCGAATGTTTATGTTGTCATATTTGTGGTTATAAAAAACAGTTTAGAAACAGTTGCTCCAATTGTAAAGATAATGAAATGATTACATTCGGGGCAGGGGTTGAAAAATTATATGATGAAGTAAAAACTATTTTCCCTCAGTACAATACGATAATTGCTTCTTCTGATACAATGGATACAGCTGAAAAAATTGATTCTATTTTAGAGGAAATTAGAAGTGGCAATGCTAAAATAATTATCTCTACGCAAATTTTAGCAAAAGGACATCATTTCAAGAATTTATCAACAGTGTGTATAATCGATGGTGATTGCGGTTTAGATCAAGCTGATATAAGAGCATTAGAAAAAAACTATCAATTACTTTATCAGGTTTTTGGTAGGGCAGGGCGCGAGCAAAATAATGGAAAAGTTTTTATTCAAACTTTTGAACTTGCTCATCCTATTTATGATACATTGAAAAATTATGATCAAAACAGATTTTATAAAGATGAAATTGATTCACGGAAAAAATATGCGAATCCCCCATTTTGTCGCATGGTTGCTATTATAATATCTGGTAGAAATGAAAAGAAAGTTGAAATATTAGCGAAAGAGATAGCTAAGATGAGAATAGATTCTGCCATTTTATTGGGGCCTGTTCCAGCTCCAATTTTGAAGATTCGAGGGAAAACACGATGGCGCATTTTAATAAAAGCTCATAAAAATTCAAATATACAGAATCTGATTGTCGATGCGCTGAAACAAGTAAAGGTTCCAAGTGATATTAGTGTTCAGGTAGATGTTGATCCTATTGCTTTTATCTAACTCTGCTTAGTAGTTTACAAGCAATTAAAATATAATGTTTAAACTAACTTTTAATAAAAAGATACTATAATAGTGTCGTGTATTTGTTGCGGTCATTATATGAATAAATTTTTGTTTCTTTCTACATTAATTGTCTTCCCGTTAACGTTAAGTAATACATATTCGGCTGGTAGCTCACAAGTTAAATATGATAAAATTGAAGAAAATGGCGATAGTAATATCTCATCAGATAATGTTAAATATTGTGCAGATGCATTTTTCAAAGCTATCTTTGGCGGTGAGAGTTCAAACGCACTCAAAGAGCTAGCAAAAAAGTATGATAATAGTGATAGATTTAAGAAAAATATAGGTAATATTATTGAAAATAACCTGAGTAAATTCGCTATTATTTTAAGAGCTGGTAATATTGATTTATTCGCTTCGATAGATTATATAGCTGATAAATATTGGTCAAAAAATCATAGGTTGCTTCTTTTTCTGGCTATTTGTTTCGAAACATGTGCTTTAGAATTAGCGTGCGCTTGTAAAGATGCAATAATTGTGAAAGGATCAATTGGAAAAGGATTAACTGGCGAAAAATTAGCCGACAAAGACGAATACAAGAATAATAAATTAAGAATGCAGATTATTAATTCTGATATTGTGCAGTTAACTGAATTTATTCGTACCCAAGCAAAAAAAATAATTGATATTTTAGAAAAAGGCAAATTTAAAGATCGACGGATTAAAACAGAATTAGATTTAGTTCAAAAAGAGCTATTCTCTAAAAATACACAAACAACTGAATATATTAAGAGCCGTATCAAGCGTATTATTCTGTATTCGAATGCATATAAATGGTACGCAGAGCGATATTTATGTCACGCTCAAGGCTGTGATACAGCAAAAGCAATGTATGGGCAGATGCTTTTACATGATTGTTACAAGCTAATTCTGAGGTTCATTAATACAACTGGCCATCAATCAAGCGATTCTCTTATTCAAGAGTACCAATCTATTGCAATGTTAAGGACATTCTTGGTTGATGCTGTTAAAAAACAGTGCTTTGAAACATCAGATGAATCAATAAAAAAATTAATTGATATGGAAGATTTAAAACTCTGATTCAGTGTATATTGAATTACTAAGATTAGCCAAGTAGTTACGAACATTTTTTTATTGTGATTAAATGATTTAAGTTAGAAATTTATTAAAAACATGTATAATCGGTTTATTAAAGTTAGATGTAGTGTATATAGTTTTTTGTGATTCACTATATACATAATTATAAATATCATACTCAGTTCTTCAATATATATTTCAATATTCGCGAAAATATGTAAAAATAGCGTCATGTTCTGTGTGGAGATTTTTCATGTAAACACCATTAATGCCAAAAGCAACAGCTTTATGGCTTATAGATAATACTTGTTTAACATTCGATCAAATAGCAGATTTTTGCGGATTACATAAGATAGAAGTTCAAGCAATGGCAGATGAACAGAGTTCTTCGAATCTAATACCAGCAAATCCGATTGATAATGGGCAGTTGACTAGTGAGGAGATAAAACGCTGTGAAATGAACCCTAAAGCTAATTTGCGTTTAAATGAACCGTATCAATTAAATATAAAAATGAAGGCAGAAAAGCGATATACTCCGCTTATTCGTCGACATGATAGGCCTGGGGCAGTTTTATGGTTAATTAGGCATTATCCAAAAATGGCAGATGAAACGATGGCAAAATTAGCGTCTACTACAAAAAAAATGGTTCAGTCTGTTAAAGACAGGACTTACAAAAATATGAATGAATTAACGCCAAAAGATCCAGTATTTCTAGGCTTTTGTACACAAATTGAATTAAATGCTGAAGTAGATAAAATAAAAGATTTAAAAATTGAAGAATAAGTGTATTTTATCATCAGTAAATTCACCGTATAAATATGGCATAACACCATGCGGATATGTCAGTAGTTTTGTGCGAACTACTGACTGTGTTTTTTCTGCTGGTTTTTGCATCGAATTTTGCAGTAATAAAGCTGTTTTTATTGATGGAAGATATAAAGTTGAGGCGAATAGGAAGCTTAGTAATCTCGGCTTTGACGTTTTAAATTTATCATATAAAGACATATCTGATTGGGTACTAAATAATGTTCCGCAAAATGAGAATATTTATTTTTCTCCTTACGAATTTTCTCCAGTAGAAATAGAAAATTTTGAGAAAATAATATCTAGAAAACTACTAGCAATAGATATTAATTCTAGTCTACATCGAAGTACATGCGAATTATTTTTCGTAGAAGGTGATAAATTTAGTTCTAATTTTGAAAGGATTAAGTATATCTTCGAAAAGTATAAAATTGACTATTACTTGCTTTGTGATTGTTTGTCTATAGCATGGCTTTTAAATATAAGAGCATATAATGATGCTATAAATACTCCAGTACTTTTATGTAGAGCTATTATTAATAAAAACGCAGAAGTTACATTATATGCAGAGAATGATATAAGCAATCCAGAATCACTATGCAGTCAATTATCAAACGTAGAAATAAAGAACATTACTGCATTAGAGAGTGATTTGAATAATATAAAAAATATAGCAACAGATTTTTCAGAAATTCCATACTATATACAACAAAAAGCGAAATTTAAAAATATAAAAAATCCTTGCCTTGTAGAAAAATGTATTAAAACTAACGAGCAAATTAAAAATATAAAATACACAAATATTTTAGATTCTGTTGCTGTTGTAAAATTTATGCATTGGGTGTATGCGCAAGAAGAAATATCAGAATATTTTGCGTCGAAAAAAATAGATTGGTTTAGGTCTAAATTGCCAAACTATATCTGTAAAAGCTTTGAAAATATTATAGCTATCGATGAAAATTCAGCAGAGATTCATCACCATACAGATTATGACGAAGATATAATAAGGCCATTCAACGTTTTACTATTCGATACTGGAGGGCAGTATAAAACCGGTACGACTGATATAACTAGAACAATATGTAAAAAGCCATCGAAAAAGTTTAAGTATTATTATACTTTAGTGCTAAAAGGGCATATAAATCTATTCTTATGCGAATTTGATAAAAATACAAGATCATCAGAATTAGATAAAATAGCTAGATTGCCGCTCATAAATATTGGTTCAGATTATCCTCATGGAACAGGGCATGGTATTGGGTACGTTAGTCATGTGCATGAGCATTGTGTAAGTTTATCGTCTGTCGATATGGAGATTCCATTACAAAAAAACATGGTATTCTCTAATGAACCAGGATATTATGCAAGTGGAGAATTCGGAATAAGAATTGAAAATTCTATGGCCGTTATAGATGCTGAAAATAGCAAATTAAAATTCGAGCCTCTTACATTAGTTCCATATGATATAAATTTAATAGATATGAAAATGCTTTCACAAATCGAAAAAAATTGGCTAACAACATACCATAAACAAGTCTATTCTAATTTGAGTGAATTTTTGTCTCATGAAGAAAATATGTTTTTAGTGAAACTTTGTTCATTAGAATATAATTAAATTATCATCTTCATTCATTTTTTTTGTTTTAATTTGCTCCTAGTCGTTCTACAGTAATTCCATGTGTAACAGTTTTTCTGCTTTTTTGCTTAGAATGTGGAGTAGTATATCTATCGATTCGGATAGTCTTACTTTTTGGCTTCTCTGTATGTTCTATAGGCTCTTCTAAATCTATTACTGGCTCTTCTATATCTGCTTTTTGCGTGTTTATATATGCAGAGTCTTCTCGATTCAAATTCATACCAAAAACATCAGCTAGAATATTGTGGCTTGATGAGCTTAGTGGATTGACAGCGATATCTATATTCCCAATACCTCCAGTAATTTTATAAGGAGAATAAATCGACATGTTATTTGTATTATTTACTAACACTGGGGCTGCTATTCCACGAATATCAAATGAATCATTCTTCCTGTCATATTTCCCGTCGAAAGAAATGCATATAGTCGGTCCAATTGCTCTTCCGTTATCTATTTTAATAGTTTCAGCATCAATATTCATAGAGCATACTATGCCATTAAATCCTAAAGAATTATTTCTTATATCTGTAATATTTGGAACTGTTAGTGATAGTAATTTAGAAATGTGCTTATTATTCCCAATTACAACGTCTGTTATCTCACAGTATATTTTTTTATAGATATCTGATTTATTATCTTGTGGCGTAAATCTTATTACTAATTTTCCTCCTATGACGTCATTAAATAGACCAAATTCTCTAAGAAATGTTCCAGCGTCAGATGCTGTAATTGTTAGCAATTTCTTCGAATCAGTGTCTGTTTTAATCATCACTGTAGTATCTCCCTTTAACTTTGCATATGCCAGAGCGTCAACGATACATCTATCTCGAATTGTGAATGTCCCATGAAGTTTTTTTAAGCTATCAAAAACATTAAATTTTATATTTTCTATATTAACAGATGCCATTATATCTATATTATTTGGAGTCTTTTCTATGAATGATTTTAACATTGATAAGTCAGCATTTTTTCCTATTAAAGAAAGTTGCATCTTATCGCCTTGTTTGTGATAGTTTATTGAAAAGTCGGCATTGCTAAAATTAAGGTTTGTAAATTTAACGCCAAGTATTTCTCCTGTATCTTCTGCATAGCTAATGTATCCTTTTGATTTAATTCCATTGTTATCTATTGAAATGTCATTGTAATTTACAATATTTCCGATTTTATTAGCTTTAGCTGTAATTGTAGCGTTATCAAAATTAGCTTCACCAATAAAAGGTAATTTTATATCAGCGTTATCAATTGATAAATTCGTTTCGATTTGTCCGCTTAATCCAGTGTGTGTTTCACTTATTTTAAGTTTGATTTTGCCATCAGATTTGCAAGATATAAAAGGATAAAATTCACTTAATGCCAAAGCTTTTCCTTGAAATGATATTTTTTTGTATCCTGTATTTTTCTTATTGTCTAATCTAGCATCAATATCTAACATGCCAAATTCTTCGAAAGGCATATTCCCTTTTACGATTAATACATTTTTATCCTTTGATACATCTAATATTGTGTTATCGGTAGAAACTATTTTACATTTTTTACATGATTTTACAGACGATGTTATGTCTGTAAGTTGTGTAGTATCTATTGATATAGTTGTTGCTACTTTCGCATTTGCATAGACAGCTTTAGGCATAATATTTTTTAAAGAAGCAAAGTCATCATTGAGTTTTGTAAATTCATGTACAGGTAGTTCTATATCTAAACTGCCTTTCCAAACTATATTTTTATCTACAAATAATTGTCCATTTTTTATACTTATTTCTCCAATGCTACCGTTAGATATTTTTAATTTCGTGCTATTTTTGTATACTTCGCCAATCGCTGTAATGCCAGTGATTGTATCATTACCAATACAAATTTCTCCATTTTTTATAGATAAAATTCCATGTGATACTTCTATATTGTTTTTCTTTGCTGGACTATTCGGATTAATTTCTCCATTAATATCTAGTTTTAATGACTCTATCATAAGTTTACTAACAGTTTTATTGCACAAGAATAGGCATGATTCTGCAATTTCTTTTGGTAGCAAAGATAGCGTATCTTTAGATAAATTACTTATTTCTAGTGTGCCATTAAATTTAATTTGTTTATTATCTTGAGAATAAATCGGAATTTCAAGGCCAGATATTCGAACATTAGAATCATTAATATTGCCATATAAATCTTTTATATAACAGCAATTATTCTTAAATTCTATCGATACATGACCTTCTTTGACCT
>CAYLKK010000011.1:0-14415 GCA_964384495.1 uncultured Alphaproteobacteria bacterium | reverse complement strand
AGCTTATTTTACCATCGCTGGCTCTCTTTTATTCGGAATTATTTTTGTCTTATTTGCTAATGAACCTGAATATGAAAAATCTCCTGATGATAAAAAAATTAGAAGAATGACATTTTTTCTAAAAAATACAATCAAAAAGCATGGATTTATTCAACAAATTAAAATTGTATTTTTTGAATGTTTAATTTGTCCTGCAAAATTATTCTTAAGAAAGAAATATTGGAAATTATACATACTAATCATTATGTTTTACAAAGTAGGCGATATCATGATTATAAAAATGGCCAAAATCTTCTACATGGAAATTGGATTTAGCACCTTAGATATCGCAAATGCCGTTCAAGTATTTGGAACTTTATCGTCTTTTATAGGTGGAATAATTGGAGGATTATTAATAAGGAACAATAACCTAAAAAAATGCATGTTATGGGCTGCCATTATACACTCATTAATAGGGTTATCACTTATATTGCTTACATATACAGGCAAGAGCCACATAGCCTTGTATAGTATAGTGTTCGCAGAAGTTTCGACTGGCGGAGCTATGTCTTCGTGCTTCTTGGCTTTTATTTACAGCTTATGCAAAACTGGTTCAAGAAGCACTCAATTTGCTGTGTTATGGGCCTTCCATGAATCTTTTGGAATTTTATTTAGAACATTTTCTGGCTGGTACTCTGACATTGTTGGGTGGTATGCATTTTTCATAACTTCATCATTATTATTTATTCCTGGAATAATAGTTGTCCTATTTTTATTAAAAAGCGAGGCGAGCAATGAAATACGAACGAGCTAACATTGTTGAGAATTACAAAAATGTAAAACATGCGTTTTTTACAAAAATAGGTGGATATAGTTCTGGAGTTTACGAATCGTTAAACTGCAGTTTAAATGTAGGGGATTCTGAGCAGTTCGTTTTAAAAAACATAGATTCAATAAAAGCAAATTTTGAAGCTAAAGAAATCATCTCGCTAAAACAAGTTCATGGAGACACTATCGTTGTAGTCGACGATCATTTCGATTTCAATTTATGCAACCAGCAAATCGAAGGGGACTCAATAGTAACTAATATGAAGAACGTTTGTATTGCAATACTCACAGCTGATTGTGCACCAGTCCTTGTATATGACACAAATAATGAAATTATTGGAGCCATTCATTGTGGATGGAAAAGTGCGAAATATGGCGCGATAGAAAATACAATTAGAGCAATAAGTAAAATAGCGACTAAAGAAATGCAATTAATTGCAGCAATAGGCCCATGTATACATAAAGAAAGTTACATAGTACAACAAGATTTTATCTCGAATTTCACTGATAATGACTCAATGTTTTTTGAAGAAAATTTTGGAGAATACAGATTCGATTTACCTATGTATGTAAAACATAAACTAACGGAATTAGGGGTAATATCAGTAGAAGTGCTAGACATAGATACACACATAAATTCTAATTTCTTTAGTTTTCGAAAAGCGAATATAGAAACAAATGGCATATGCGGAAGGCAATTTTCTTGCATAATGCTTAAGTAGCTATGCTAGACAATACCCACAAATATTATTTAAGCATTAGCTATATGTTATTGCCTCTAGAAAAATGCTATAATGCGCTATATTTTTTATGAGTTTAAATGGTTGTTACTCGTTTTGCTCCGTCACCTACTGGTTATTTACACATTGGGGGAGCGCGTACAGCTTTATATAATTGGCTATACGCTAGACATCATGGTGGGAAATTTCTTCTTAGAATTGAAGATACTGATAGAGAAAGGTCGACTCAGGATGCCGTAGATAAGATTTTTGAAAGCCTAAGATGGCTTGGCTTAAATTGGGACGATGAGGCGGTTTTTCAATTCGCAAGGGCACCTATTCATACTAAAGTTGCGCTAGATTTAGTAGCAGCAGGAAAAGCTTATTTTTGTTATTGTACGCCTGAAGAATTAGAAGAAATGAGACAATCAGCGTTAGCAGCAGGAAAATCTCCAAAATACAACGGAATGTGGAGAAACAAAGACGCGAAAGAGGCACCAGCAGGAATAAAACCCGTTATCAGGCTAAAATCTGACCAGAATGGAACATCGTTATTGAATGACCTAGTTCAAGGTAAAGTTGAAATAGAAAACAAAGAATTAGACGATTTCATCCTACTGCGCAGCGATGGAACTCCTACATATATGCTCTCAGTAGTCGTCGACGATCATGATATGGGCATAACGCACGTGATTCGCGGAGACGATCATTTAACAAATACATTTAGACAGATGCAAATATATAAAGCTTGCGGTTGGCAGACGCCTGTCTTTGGGCACATTCCTCTTATTCACGGTAGCGATGGAGCGAAATTGTCAAAAAGACATGGAGCACTAGGTGTTGAAAACTATAGAGATATGGGATTTCTTCCTGAGTCTATGTGCAATTATTTATTGCGTTTAGGTTGGTCGCATGGGGATGATGAAATTATTTCCAGAGAGCAAGCTATAGAATGGTTTAATTCAGACAAGTTAGGGAAGTCTCCTTCTAGGTTAGATTTAGTAAAACTAACTAATATGAATTCTCATTATATAAAAGAAGTAGATTCTAAGAGAATTTTTGAAGAAGTCAAGCCAATGCTAGAACGTGATATAGGGAGAGAGTTATCTAACGAAGAAGCTTCTAGAATTTTATGTATCATGCCTGAAATGCAGAAAAGAGCTAAATTACTTACAGATATATGTGAGTCTAGCAAGGTATTCCTAGATGGCAGAGAGTTATATGCAGCCTCAGATGAAGAAAAAATTATATTATCAAAAGTAGTCAATACAATTTCTAAAACCGAGTGGAAAGCTCAATCTTTAGAGCAATCATTGAGAGATTTAGCGGAAGTTGAAAATGAAAAATTTGGGAAATTTGCAGGCCTTGCTAGACTAGCTTTATCAAATTCAAAAGTTTCACCTGGTGTTTTTGAAATGATGTGTGCATTTGGGAAAGATGAATCGATAAGAAGGTTATTAGGATAGTATATGTACTCTCTTTTTTCTTCTAATATAAACGATGACAAGTATGACCCGAAACTTTTGGACTTATATAAGTCACGTTTTTCATATGAAGAATTTGAAAGATTTTTTAGAATTTCGCACAAAGTAAGGAAAAAGCTTTTTTTAGTTGCTCATGGAGAACTAAGAACAAAGCTATCAGCTTTATTAAATACTCACCCTGAATTTATTAAAATAGAATACACCAGTACAGGAAAACCTATTTTACACAGAAATCCACTTTTCTTTAGTATTTCTCATTCAGCAGAAAATGTATTTTTTGCGATATCAAAGAAAGAAATAGGAATCGATGCAGAATTTAAAAAAATAAGAAATTTCGATAAATTAGCAAGATTCTCATTTTGTAATGAAGATGCTAAAAATATTATAGATGAAAAAAATGAACGACAAAAAATGCAAAAGTTTTACGAACATTGGACAAGAAAAGAGGCTCTCATTAAAATTGGCGAAGCTAACTTACTAAAGAACACAAATGCACAAAACCCAAATGTATTTACCATGACATCTGAAGAGCAATTTGTTATATCGGTAGCGATGAAATGAGCGTCATTAAGTCAGCAATAACTGTTAGCGTTTTTACATTCTTAAGTAGAGTTTTAGGCTTTATCAGGGAATGCTTATTTACAGCATTTCTAGGACTCAGCTCTGCTTTAGACTGTTTTTTGGTAGCAATTAAGATTGCAAACACGTGTCGTAAAATTTTCGCTGAAGGTGCGTTTAACGCATCATTTTTACCTAGATTTTCTAGTGTATTAGAAACAAAAAGTATTGGAGAGGCTAGTATACTTTTATCGAAAATTTTTTCACTAATGCTTGTTTTCGTGTCAATATTTTGCATTTTGATAATAATATTATATCCAAACTTTTTATACATCATCGCATCTGGATTTAAATCCTCAAAAGAACAATTTGATATGACTGTAATGTTAGGCCGGATTACCTTTCCGTTCTTACTATTTGTATCATTAACTGCATTATTTTGCGGGGTTGCCAATGCGTCAAAAAAGTTTGCTTTACCAGCAATCATATTCTCAGCAATAAATGTGTTTTCAATAGTTACTGTAGTAATATGCCACTTTTGTGGATATTCTGCAGAAGAAAATATTTTTTACATTTCTATTGGAGTATTAGCATCCGGAATATTCCAGGTTGTGGTAATGTATTATTATGTTGTACATCTTGGATATAAAATAAAATTTACAATGAATTTTTTTTCAAAAGATGTAAATAGCATATTAAAAAATATGATTCCAGGGATCGTAGGTGCAGGAGTATGGCAGATCAACATGCTAATAGATATGCAAGTTTGCTCCTATCTTCCCGCTGGAACAATTTCATGTATAAACTTCGCTGACAAACTTAATCAATTTCCGCTAGCAACGATTGGCACAGCTATTGGAACAACACTTCTCCCTGTGTTGTCATCTTCTATTAGCAAAAAAGATATGAGATCAGCAAACAGCGATCTGCAAACTGGAATCCTATTTGCTATGCTATTTGCAATTCCTGCATTTGTTGTTTTATTCACTTTAGCCAATCCTATTGTTTCATGTGCATATGAACGAATAAAATTTTCAAGTGAGCACGTTATAATTGTAAGTGAAACGTTACGAGGATTTGTTATAGGTCTACCTGCATATATTTTAGCTAAAATTTTCTCTTCTGCCTTTTTTGCTAATAGAGATACAGTCACCCCAATAAAATGTGCTGCATTATCTGTATTCGCTAATATTTTATTTTTGATTGCATTTGTTCCGCTTGGCAGAATATTCTGCGTACCATTGAGTACAGCGTTATCCGCTTGGGTTAACGTAATATCTCTTGGCATTATTTTGTTTAAACGTTATAAATTTAACTTAAATTTAGTTTTTTTAAAAAGGTTTTTCATACAAGTAACTTCTGGTGTAATATTGTTTTTTGAAATGACTTATATTTGCAATACATTTTGGAATCCGATATTTGGGGAAAGTTATCATAAGTGGATTTGTACGTGCGTATTTGGAATAATATCGTTGATTTCTTATTTTAGTTTTATAAGTTTTTTCATGTTTGCTTCGCGTGAACAAAACATTAAATTCTGGGAAATCAGTTCTTGGACAGTATCAGTTAAGTAGGCTTTATATGTTATATTTTGCATTTTTTTCTATTCTTTTTATCTTACTTATAGTTTCCGGTATATTATCTGGAGCAGAAACAGCATTTACCGGAGCGTCTAAAGCGCAAATATTTCAATTAGCAAAAAAGGGAAATAAGAAAGCAGAAAAAGTTTATGCATTGCAAGAGAATTTAAGCAAATCAGTAAGCACAATACTTGTTGCTATCAACTTTGTAAACTATGTCATTCCAAGTATTTCGGTCTGGTTCGCAAGTGCTTACATGGATGCAAAATGTGCCGCAATTTTTACAATTTTATTACCTATTATAACATCAATTTATGTAGAAATTTTTCCTAAAATGTTAGCAATTTGTAATATGAGCAAATTTGCAATGGCTGTAGTTGGATTTGTATCTTATCTAATTAAGGTCCTTAAACCATTCGTAGCAATATTTGAAACTATAGCAAGATACAGTTTGAGAGCAATTGGTATAGATGCGAACGATGCAAATAATTTATCAGCATCTGATGAAGAACTAAGGGGGGTGATAGAACTACATGGCGACTCATCTACACAAGAAAGCGCAGAAAAGAAGTTTATGCTAAAAAGCATACTTGATCTAGGAGAAACATCTGTAAATAGTGTAATGGTGCATAGACAAAATTTAGTCACATTAAATATTGATTTACCAGCGTCTAAAATAATGCAAGAAATTTTGAACTTACCTTATTCAAGAATTCCTGTATGGAAAGATAACCAAGAAAATATTGTCGGTATTTTAAAAACTAGAACATTTTTGTCTGAGGCACAAAAATTTACAAAAGCAGAGATAGATCGAATGAATATAAAAGATTCAGTATCAGCTCCATGGTTTGTACCAGAAACTACAGATTTATCTGAACAATTACAAGAATTCAGAAAACGTAGAGAACACTTTGCTTTAGTAGTTGATGAGTATGGCGCGTTAATGGGAGCTGTAACTCTTGAAGACATCCTAGAAGAGATTGTTGGCGAAATTATCGATGAATATGACATAGCCCAAAATGGGATTGTTTCTCAATCAGATGGAAGTTTTGTAATAGATGGCAAGACTCCAATAAGAGATATAAATCGACAACTTGGCTGGAGTTTACCCGAAAAGAACGTCACAACAATTGCTGGCCTTGTTATGAACGAAGCTAGGAAAGTTCCAAATGTAGGCGAAGTATATGTACTATACAGCTTCAAAATTGAAATTTTGAGAAGATATAAGAATCAAATTCAGCTACTAAAAGTTACAAATCTGCATGCAGTCGAACGTTGACATCAATGATTGAATTTTGTTCTTTGGCATAGAACTTATAAAATATTTCAATAAACTCCAATTTCTTTACTGATTTTGCGCAATAGGATACATTATGCCTTTAATTTCATTCAATGTATCTTCTGATAATTTTTCCCCAAAATTTATATAATAACTATTAGCATCAAGATTGAATATTTTTCCACCATTTTGAATAAACATTTCTTTATATATTTTTTTGACTAGTTCAGCATCTTTTTCTATATATAGTAGCTTAGCTACACATTCTTGAACCATATTAGCGAAGTCATCGTGAACCTCAGATTTTAAGCCAGGCAAAATCTCTGCAGCTAACTTAGGCGAACACATATAAATTATATTTTTTTCGTAATCGGGAACTAAAACAAAAAAAGCTAAATTATCTGGAATATTAAGTGTTTCAGACTCACTTGCAAATTTTGCCATAGCAGCCATTAATGCAGAATTAGAACATACAAAATTAATAGATTTTTGGCATTTATCTTTTACCAAATCACGCTTACATAAAATTAAGAAAAACTCTGCGAATGATTGCGCTATACTTTTGTGAGTCTCTTCCAATATACCTAAAGATGATATTTTATCAATAAATTTAGAATCTCCAAGTACTTCTTTTTTGTTCATCGTTTGGTATTTTCCTAATTGCAATTCGTTTATACACTTGTTAACTCCCATAGGAATTCCACTGTTTTTGTTGTCGATTCCAAACTTATATCCAGCAAAAACATATTGCATTGTCTGAACGTTTCTTTGGGTATCACCTGTTAGAAAAACGACATTCCTATCATAAGATAGCGCTACAGATGAAAATGCTATTCCTATTAGCGTCGAATAGATACGCCCTTCTGCAGTAATACAGGCTACAGAATGAGACGGATTGATAAAACTGCTCTTTGGGGTATGAGCGTGCCTGTACACTATAAATACATCTTTCGATTTTATTTGATCGACAGTGGATTGATTAACAGCATATTGAATAAATGCCCCTCTACCGTCAATACCTTTGATAATTTTCTGAAAATCATCGTCATCTTCAATATCATTCAAATTACCCTCCCCTGTTATTATAGCTTTGCGATAATCTGATATTCTTGTTGCATCTAAAGGCTTACTTCCTTCACATACACAAAACAGACCTGAACAACATAAACACAGTATGAAACATATTGATAGTCTGGAAAAAACCATAACAAACTCCTAATAAAAACAACTTTATTTTAAATAAGAGAACTAGAAAATACAATAAAATTTTATAAAAAATATAATATATTACATATTAAATGGCAGATTAAAAGCAGAATCCGAATGACTTGGCAATAGACTGAGTTGGAGAGTCCCAGTTAGTTTTATCGGTCTATTATTAATCTTGTTTTGGGTGGTATAGATTTGCTCGTTTGAAATCAAGTCGAAATTAGTTACTTGATGCAGTTCACATTAGATAATTAGCCATCTGTGGAGTCGCCTTATGACGACACGATCTAGAAAATAATAAAACAAAAATCTCATAGCTAGCATCACGTATTTTAATAATACCTTACTTTCGCAAGAGGTTTACTAAAATAAAATTGGTTGCATATTATGTTTGTCGCGCATATTGACTTCATAATTTTCATGTGCTAAAAATTCACAAAAATATTGGTGGAGTCAGATATGTTGCAACAAATGAAAGCTACTTTGAATAGTAATTTAGTTCAGCTGGATAATGCAAGGGTTTTGCCATATAATCTTGATGCAGAACAGTCTCTTCTCGGTGCGATCTTGTTGAATAATAATTGTTTCGAAAATGTGTCTGAATTTCTAGAAAGCAAACATTTTTATTCTACGATTCATGGTAAAATTTTTAGTGCAGCGAAAACATTAATTGAACAGAATTTAGTTGCAGATCCAATAACACTACGTGCATTTTTCGAAAAGTCAGCAGAATTGAGTTCTATTGGCGGTGGTGAGTATTTAGTAAAGTTAGTTGATTGTGTAACTAGCTTAAATAGCTCGTACGACTATGGTAAATTAATATATGAATTATATTTAAGAAGAGAGCTAATAAACATAGGCGATTCAATAATTTACGATGCAAATGAATTCAACATACGAGATAGCGCAATTTCACAGATAGAAAAAGCAGAAGAGAAACTTTTTTCTTTGTCTAACCAAGGCGGGACAGAACGTGGATTTGTAGAGTTTAAGACAGCTTTAGCTGAGGCTATTTCTGTAGCAGCAGCTGCGAGAGAAAATAGTAATGGATTATCTGGTATTACGACCGGATTAAGAGATTTAGATAATGATTTAGGCGGATTACATAAGTCAGATTTAATAATATTGGCTGGACGCCCATCAATGGGGAAAACTGCGTTAGCAACTAATATTGCTTATAATGCTGCTTTAGCTAGCATGCTTGGGAAAAAAGAAGGAGCAAAAGTAGCATTTTTTTCTTTAGAAATGTCATCTGAACAGTTGGCGACTAGGTTGATCGCACAGGAAGCGAGAATTCCATCGCATAGAATTAGAAAGGGGGCAATTAAAGCAGATGAGTTTCAAAGACTGGTCGATGTGAGTAGAAACTTAGTAAAAATTCCACTGTTTATAGATGATACACCAGCTTTAACGACATCTGCTTTGCGTACAAAAGCTAGAAGATTAAAAAGGCAACATGGCCTGGATTTAATAGTTATAGATTATTTGCAATTATTGCAAGCTCATGATACTAGAAACGGAAGGGTACAAGAAATTTCTGAAATTACACGGGCATTAAAGGCTATTGCAAAAGAACTAGATGTTCCTGTAATAGCTCTGTCTCAGTTATCAAGAGCTGTCGAGCAAAGAGAAGATAAACGCCCTCAACTTGCAGATTTGAGGGAATCAGGTTCTATCGAACAAGACGCTGATGTTGTAATGTTTGTATTTAGAGAGGAATATTATATTTCTAGAAAAGAGCCATCTTTAGATTCAGAAAAACATAAAGTCTGGCAGAATGAAATGGCTGCTGTTTATAATGTAGCAGAAGTGATTTTGGCTAAGCAAAGACATGGACCAATTGGGACTATAAAACTATTTTTTGATGGTAATCTCACTAGATTTGGTGACCTTGCACGGGATTAATGCTTGGCTATAAGGTTTGCTGTACTTAAATAAAGAAAACTTGTAAGTTGTAGTAGTTGTTTCTTTTGTGTTTTTAAAAGAGTTATGAGTGCGATCTAAAAAACTAACTTTAATCCGTCATAACATGGATAAATTTTGTCTGGCAAACGATTAGAAAGGTCATCATAGTCCATCGAAAAATCCATATGAGTTAAGTATGTTTTTTGTGGCTTTATAATATCTACCCACATCAGTATTTTTTCTAGATGTGCATGTGACAATTTAGGTTGAAAAGACAGACAATCTATAATGATGTAATCAACTCCTGACAATTTTTTAAATGATGTATCTGGAATATCCACTACATCTGTCATATAAGCGAAATTTTTAAATCTATATCCGGTACACCAAGAAAAGCCATGCCAAAGAGGAATCATTTCTACTGTTAGATTAGAATCGGATATATTCAATGTTATATTATTTTCAGATTCTACTGCATGAAAAATAGGTGGATAAACATTTGAATGTTCATATGTATCAAACAAATAATCAAATCTTTTTTCTACATCTGCAAGTACATTTTTTGTTGAGTATAAGTTGCATATTTTAGAGCTATTTAATATTAAAGGCCGCAAATCCGGTAAACCACTTGTGTGATCAAAATGTTCATGAGTCAAAAATACTGCATCAACTTTTTTTATGTTTTCTCTTAAAAATTGTGTACGTAAATCAGGTGAAGCATCGATTAAAATATTTATGCAATTCAATTCTATAAATACAGACGATCTAGTCCTCTGATTTTTTACATTTGATGCATTAGAAGATCCATATCCATGCAAGATATGAGGGACACCGCCAGACGCTCCACATCCTAAAACTGTAACTAACATACTATATATTAAAGACCAAACAATCTAAAAAAATTATTTGAAGTGATTTCACAAATTTCATCGAAAGAAACACCTATTTCATTAGCTAAGCATTTTGCAGTTTCAATTACATACGCTGGTTCATTAATTTTACCTCTATAAGGAGATGGAGCTAAAAATGGCGCATCTGTTTCAACTAATACCATATCCTTCGGCACATAATTTCTTGCTATTTCTCTTAATTCGCTAGCATTTTTAAATGTAATAATACCTGAAAAAGAAATATAATAACCTAAATCCAAGCTTTTTCGAGCAAAGTCTTTAGAACCAGAAAAACAGTGAATAATTCCACGAACAGCACCATTAAACTTTTGCAATACTGAAATAGTATCATCTTCAGCACATCTGCTGTGTATAACAACAGGCTTTTTAGCATTCTTAGCTAAATTCATTTGTGCGTCGAAAACATTAAATTGTTCACCTTGGTCTATATTTCCATTTCTGTAGTCTAACCCAAATTCACCGATAGCGATTGCTTTTTCTGATATTTCTTCAAGCTTGCAAATACATTTACCGACTCCAATACTTTCTACTGCATTTTTGGCATTATCAGGATGGATACCAACTGCAGCATAAATTTTCAAATCTTTAGATTCATAATTACACACTAAATCAATAACATCTTTACTATCATCTATATCTGTACCAATTGCAAGTATGTGAGTGATACCACTCTTTCTAGCTCTTTCTAATATATTTTCATTGCTATGAAAATTACTATCAAACCCTGAGAAAGATTTATGATTTGCATACTTGCTTATATCGAAATGACAATGTGAGTCAATTAGCATAACTATCTTACATTTATAACGTGAACTATGACAGTAGGATCAATACCTCGCATATCAGCTAAAACATTTCGTATAATCTTTGTAACTTCCTTCTCAACATTTTTTTCCGAGTAATGAAACTCTTTTCCATTTGCTCCAATTAGGCCGATTCCAGCGATTATGTCAGACTGAACGTCTCTTTTTTCATCATGTTCATCCTTTTCAAACACACCTACAAAAGAGAAATCATCGCAATGAATTTTCTTTGTTTTTTTATTCAATGTAACTGACGCGACTACAACACCAGCTTCCAGCAAATTTTCTCTTTCTTTGCAAATTGCTCCATCTACTGGAACCAACTGCCTACCATCTACTAACAACGTTTTTACATCTAATACATCAACGATTTCAAAATCATCTTTTTTTAATCTAATTATAGATCCTTCTTGTGGAACGATAGAGTTCTTGATCCCATATTCAATAGCCATAGATGCATGGTTATGTAAATTTCCTAATTCACCATGGACTGGAATCACGCAGTTTGGCTTTAGCAAATCATACATTTCTTTTATTTCGCTAGAACTTGCATGCCCAGATGCGTGAATTTCTGAATCTACATCATTTATAATCTCAATGCCTCTACTTATGAATGCGCCCTGCATTGCAATAACAGCTTTCTCATTTCCAGGAATCGTTCTTGACGAAAAAATAAGAGCGTCTCCTCTTTTTAATTTATATTCAATATTTCTTGATCCGTAAGCTAATTTAGATAAAGCTGCGTTCGTTTCACCTTGGCTGCCAGTACAAACCATCAAGACCTCAGATGGTTTTAATTTAGCTGCTTGCTTTTCTGTTAAAAATTGAGGAACATCTTTCAAATATCCAGTAGCTCTCGCTATTTTCTCGACTCTTGATAAAGACCTTCCCATAATTGCCATTTGCCTTCCGCTTGCTTTTGCAGCTAAGTAACATGACTCGATTCTTGCTAAGTTTGATGCGAAACACGTAATTGCTACACCTCTTCCATGTAAACTTTTTAGTAACTCTGCTAAATTCTTACGAACATTTTCTTCACTACCCATAGGTGTATTTTTATGTACATTAGTAGAGTCGCAAATAAATGCCAAAACATCCTTCTTTCCAATTGTTTCAAAGTCTGATTTATTTGTAGTAGAACCTAGAACAGGCCGATCATCGAATCTCCAATCTCCAGAATGCACAATAGTACCATGCCTTGTGGTAATTTCTAATGAACAAGATTCAGGAGTCGAGTGGGCGACAGGAATATACTTAACATTGAATTTACCAATCATTAAATCAACATGCTCTTTAACTATGTTTAAATTCGCATTTTTAATACCAAAATCTAACAGTTTTTCTTTGACCATTTCACAAACTATAGGCATTCCATAAACTGGTGTACCTTTTTCTAGTAGCGGAAGAAAATATGGCAGCGCACCGATATGATCTTCATGCATATGAGTTAAAACTATACCTTTGATTTTATGTTTTACATCAACTAAGATTGAAGGATCTGCAACTAACACATTTCTACTAGATCCATTTTCAAATCCAACTCCCATATCAACGACGATCCATTCATCATCGCAAATATACGCATACAAGCTCATCCCAATAGAGCAACCGCCGAATGTAATAACGTGCAATCCTTTTAATTTAGATAAAGAATTACTTTCCATAAAAATTCTCCGAAAAACGAACACTACACAGAGAAAACGTCTCCGCTTACAAAACTTTTTATATCACCATTTGCGACTTTAACTAGCAAACTGCCATTATCAGATACACCTTGAATGACACCAACAATCTTGTTATCTCCACATGAGATTGTCACTTCGTCGCTACTAACATAAATCCATTTTTTCCAATAGTCGACAACATTATCTCTATTGGTGATAAATTTATTGTACCATTTTCTTATTTCAAATATCAATTCTTGAACCAATTCTCGCTTATCCTTAACGATATTTAAAGAAGCAAAAGAGTCTTTATTATCTTTAGGTAATACTGTTGTATTTACGCCGACACTAATTATACAACGAGAATGAGAAGAGATTTCTAGAAGCATTCCACTTAATTTTTTACCGTTTAAATATACGTCATTTGGCCAATGTAACTTTAAATCATCTTCACTGCTGATGTAATGCGTTAAAAAATCGCGAACAGCACAACATACAAATAAAGAAAAAAAGTTTAGATCAGATGTAGTAATATTAAAATCAGCAGCAATAGATACATACAGATTCCCATAAGGAGAAAGCCAAGGTCTCATGCGTTTACCATACCCAGCCGTTTGTTCTCCAGCATAAACAACAACATTTCCAGCCAAAATTGTACGACAAAAAGAATGAGTACTATCTATAGACTCGAAATAACGAATATCATACTCGTTCAGGAATTCCATTGTCACTTACAGGTCGTTAGAATCTTCCTGAATAATATAACTGAAATCGATAGTTTCCTCTATTGATGAATTATTACCATGTTCCACAACATTATCTAAAAGAACAGATGGATCGTATGTATCTTCAATTTCCTCATCTTCTTCATCATGCGCATAATGTTGTAAACCGCTGATAGTAGCATTTTGTAATTTTTTTACATCTAATGCATCATATGCTATCTCTTTTAATGCGACAACGCATGGTTTATTACTGCACTCCACTAGCGATTTTGCTCCATGATCAAATTGCTTGACACGTTGTGCAGCTAGCGCAACCAATAAAAACCTATTTTTAACAATTTCTTCGCAATCTTCTATTGTTACACGCGCCATAAAAAACCTACAAAATAATACGTTCAATTATACATAACTCGATATATTATACATAACTCGATATAAATAATCAAATGCCGCAGAACTGCGAATCATGTCGGTCTTGAATTAAATTTATTGATGAGGAGTAGTACAGAGAGTCTGAGCATTTCAGCTGATTTTGAATAGCATTTAGTTCTTCTATGTAACCGAGCTAGGCCTGTTCTTAGGACAGAATTGTATGATTCTACCAGACATGTTCTGATTTGGTTATAACGTGAGTAATGTTTTCTGATATACATTCATCGTAAGCATAATTTCTATCGGTACAAATTATATCTATAGTGCATTTTTTAAATTTATTAAGCAATTCTTTGCAAACCTCTTTGCTTCCTCCTCCAACAACAAAGTCAGCAAATT
>CAYLKK010000010.1:0-14550 GCA_964384495.1 uncultured Alphaproteobacteria bacterium | reverse complement strand
ATTACAGTGCAGAAACTTAGTTAGTGTTTTTTTCGGAGGAGGAACTCCATCTTTACTCAAACCGATAGAAATAGAAAAAATTTTAAAAACAGTATTTTCTTGCGTAGGAAATGTTGATCCTAATATAGAAATTACGCTGGAATCAAATCCAGGTACTTTTCATGAAGTAAAATTAATTGATTTTAAAGCAGCAGGGATAAACAGGTTATCTTTAGGATGTCAGAGCTTCTTCGACGATGATTTGAAATTTTTAGGAAGATCTTGCGATGCGAAAACAACATTGAAAGCCGCTGAAATTGTCGCTAAAAAATTTCAAAATTTTAGCATGGATTTCATATATGGATTTAATTCGCAATCTAAAGAAAAATTATCGAAAAATATAGAAACTGCAGTTTTTCTCAGTAGTCCCCATTTATCATTCTATAAACTAACTTTAGAGGAAAATACGCCATTGTATAATCGTATGATCGCTGGCGAATTTTCAGATATTTCTGATGAAGAGGAAAAAGCATTATATGAATCAATAGAGACATCTTTGAAAATTAGCGATTTAGAGCGATATGAAATTTCAAATTATGCAAAATGTGGGTTCGAAAGTGTGCACAATTTAGCATATTGGAATTACGATGATTATCTTGGAGTAGGGCCAAGTGCTCACAGTCGGTTATATTTAGATAATGCAGAATTTTTAGGGTTAAAAGGGAAAGTAGCTGGAGAGAATGAAAATAATTTGAAAAAATGGCTAAATTCTACACAGAAATTCTATCAATTGTCCGATCGAGAAATATTTGAAGAAAAAGTTCTTATGGGATTAAGAACAAAATACGGTGTGAAAAAAGAAACTTTCAAAAACACTGACATAGAGTATTTCCTTAAGAATGAATACTTACTTAATGCTGGCGATTCAGTAAAAATTAATCCGAAACTTTTTCATGTTTCGGATTATATAATCAATGAATTGTTACTTTACTTTGTATAGGATAAACAGATAATTGTCTGGATGTTTTGTCATTTTGTCAGCGTCTTTGACTATTGCTCCATTTTTTAGCCAAATATTTGCAGTTTCAGTAGAGAGTGTATATTCTTTTTGTTTGGTTTCATAGCTGATTTCATCTCCAAACTTTTCAAATAAGTCGACATTATTAAAATCGTTTGAAAATCCAATGAAAGACAAGGTTTTGTACTTTGTGTTTTTTATCATCGCTACATTATTTGGCGTGAATTGGCCTATTGCATTTGATTTGCGAGATCCTGTGCCTTCACTATTTGCATTTTTACACAAGTAAATGACTATGTCATTTTTCAACTCTTTACTGATTTCGTTGTAAAAAGGCGTAGGTAATTGTTCTTTTTGTGTCGAGAAATCTTTTTCTGTAACACCTATATTTTCGCCTAATACATATTTAAAGATAGTTCCAATTGTGTCCTTACTATTCCCAAAAATGCTCTTCTCAGGAAACTGAATGGAATCCTCATTATAAGCGTATGGAGAATATGGCAATGATTTTAAAACAGCGCTGCATGCGCAATTTATGAGATCATTTTGTTCTTCGACTATTCCGGTTTTTTCTTCGGTGGCTTCTTTGTATTTTTTTTCAATAACTTTTTGTCTAAACAAATCATTAGATAGCAATAGATTCATTGCAATTGCTTCCTTTTTATGATCGTTACTCGCAAATTTTTTTACTTTCAAGTTGTTTCTATACACAGAATGAGTTAAATCCATTATAAGTTTGTCTAAGCAAAAATATTGTATAGCATCTGCACACGCGCCAGCTACAGTTTTTCCGATATTTTCAGCAAATTCGAAATTTAATTCTGGGTTTATCTGTTTTTGTATGTCTGCTATCTTTTTCTTTACGAATGTTTCGATAGTTTCTTTTTCTAGAAAACCATTTCTAAGTGCCAAGCATAAACAATGCGTTTGAAAACTGCCAAGGAAATCTTTGTTATTCCCTTGCGATCCTCTGTATTTCTCTATGGTATTAATCGCATTGGCGACGACATCATCCTTCAATCTCTCTTCAACGGCAATAGATGAGGTGTAGCCTGTATTTGTCTTAAGGATGTCCTTTAAGCTCTCATGAGGAGAAGTAGATGTATCAAACAAACTTATAACACAAGCAATACATTTTTTCATTGAAGCATAATTGTGAGATGTATTATTTTCATCTTTGTCTTTTAAGGTAGCAAGTTCTTCGTGTGCTTTTTCTAAATATGCTATATGTTTTTGAATAACATCAGAGCTATTTGATTCGATTATATAGCATGATGGTAACCCTGATAAATTCGTAGGAATTGTCCTAGATAGAGGATTTGCCCCAATACATTCAAAAGATAATGATATGAAGCAAGCAAAAATGTGTAAATATTTCATAACCATACCGATACAAACATTTCTGAGAGTGTAACATATAATCTGTAAAAAAAATAATAATGATTATCTTTTTTATACATTTGTGAACGTCATATAGTTTGGATGGCATTAAAAATGTTGATTACTTTGTAATTTTCACAGTGTTTGCATTTTTGTTAAGCCTATGCTAGACTGAGAAAAAATGTCGTAGAGGTTTTTATGAAACAAATGAAGGTGATCCTTCTTCAAAGGGTCGCGAAATTGGGGTGTATTGGGGATGTGGTAAACGTTAAGCCTGGTTTCGCACGTAATTATTTGTTGCCTCAGAGAATTGCATTGAGAGCAAACAAAGCAAATATTGAGTATTTTGAGAGCAAAAAAGCTGAAATTGAAGCTGCAAATGAAAAAAGTAAGAATGAAGCTTTGTCATTGCTAGAGAAGATTAAAGATGTAACTATTATTTTGGTTCGCCAGGCAAGTGAGAAGGGCCATTTATATGGTTCTGTGTCTGCAAGAGATATAGCTGCACAAATTTCAGAAAAGGGTGTGGTTGTTTCTCCTTCTAAAGTCAGTATTAATTCTCCTATAAAGGAATTGGGTGTCTATTCTGTGTCTGTTTCTCTTCATCCTGAGGTTTATGTGGATATAAAAGTCTCTGTCGGGAAATCTGAAGATGAGGCGATATCTCAATTGTCGGCTTGCTAGTCGTCTGGCATCATATGGTGTTGGTTCGTCTGGAAAATGTTGTTTGTTGTTGTCTCTAGGTCTAATCAATGGTTGTTAATTCTGACGAGCTTAATGCTATCGATGATTGTTTGCAACGTGCGACAAAAGGGCGGTGGTATGTGATAGAGGATGAGGCAGTAGATGGTGTTTGGATCGCTACAGATGAAGGGGGTAACGATCCAATAGCGCTTCTTGATTATAATTCTCGTGAGGAGAATAGTGCTAATGCCCATTTAATCGTTGATATGAAGAATTGTATGTCTTCCCTCGTTGTAGAGGTCCGTTCGCTTAGACAGCGTGTTGTTGAACTTTTAGCTGAAAATGCAAATGAGGTTAATTTGAGAATAAAATTGCAATCTGAGATGGGGTGTAGGTGCGACGATTCTGAGTAGTTGTTTTGTGTGTTTTGTTTGCATTTTTAGTAAAATATTTTCTATATTGATATTGACTTTGTCTCGTTAGTGTATTTTAATTTTTTGTGTTATTGTCTGGGGTGAATTATGGGCGTTGCTGTCGCTGTGAAAGATGATAGTGTAGGTTTTGTTGATGTTGGTTCTGGTGATTATGTAGAGAGGCGCTTCGGCGTGCGTATGTCTAATTTGCGTAAAATGAGACGTAGTCGCGGGTATACACTTGAAGATGCTGCGAAGCTTATTGGGGTGTCGATTTCTTATCTTTCTAGATTGGAATCTGGTGGGCGCAGAGTTCAGGCGTATCTTGTTGATAGGTTTGTGGAAATATACAAGTGTACAAGAGCTGATGTACTTGGAGATATGATTAATGGTGTGTATCGCTCTGGTGGTTTGGGTGATGTTTCTGCGCAAGAAAGAGCAAGGAGGCGTTATGGGCATTTTAAGTATTATGAAATGGTCCATGATTCTGTAACTCCTAAAAAAACGTTGCCTGTGTATGTATTGACAAAACGCAATCTCGAAGATGGACCGCGTTTTTTTCTTTTGCGTAATCCTCCATGCGCTTGGATCTATCGTCCTCATGAACTTGTTGGGGTTAATTGTTTTGGTTTGAGATGCGGTGATGCTTTTCCTCATAGCTTCTCTCAGAAGTGTGTTTTGTATCTTTCGTCTGCAGATGATTGCACTGTCGATGATACTCTTCTAGTGTGTTCATCGAATGGTGAGGTTGGATTACATAAATGTGTCGATGTTTGTGATGGCTATATTCGTGTGGTCTCGGCATTCAATTCGGATTTAAATGATGATGAAATAGTCATTAATTCAAAGTCTGAGAATGAAGATATATACAAAGTGATAGGTTTTCAAGACTTTTTGATTTGATTTTGTTCTATGCTTTTTTTTTGTAACATGTTATAATCAAAACATTGCGGATGTGGCGAAACTGGTAGACGCGCCAGATTTAGGTTCTGGTGGGTAATTCTGTGGGGGTTCGAGTCCCTTCATCCGCACCATTTGTTTTTGTGGAAGATGTTATGGAACTGTTAAAGAATGAAGTTAATGGATTAGAAAACTTCTGTGAGCTGTTTGTAAAGAAAGATGAATTGGATGTACGTGTAGCAGAAGAGTTGAATGGCATAAAATCTCAAGTGAAAATGCCAGGGTTTCGTCCTGGGCATGTTCCTCTAAATATTATTGCAAAGAATTACGGGTATCTTGCTAGGAAAGATGCTGTAAAGAAGATTATCGAGGCAGCTATCGGCGTAGCCACGAAAGGAAAAGAGATAGTCGCAGCATTTAAGCCAGATGCTGAAATCATCTCAGATGATGAAAATGGATTGAAAATATCGGTTAAATTTGAGGAGATGCCTCAAATAGAGCTGAAGGATTTATCTAACCTTGTAATGAACAAGTACAAGGTTAAAGTTGCTGATAGCGATGTTGATGATTATTTGAATGAAATATTGTCAAAGGAAGTGAATTGGTGTGAGGCGGATGATGAACATAAGGCTGTCGTCGGCGATAAGGTAGATGTTGAGTTAACAGCAAAAGGTAATGGCTCAAAGAAAAAGAGACTAGACATAGAAAAAGAGGTGATGTCTTTCATAGTTTCTGAAAATGATGGGGTAGAAGGGCATCTTAATGGTTTGCATGTAGGTTCTGAGTCTGATTTCGAGATCGGAGTTAATAGCGAAATTGCTAAAATTCATGTGAGGGTTCTAAAAATATATGTATCTAGAAAATATAAGTTGGATGATGAATTCTTGGCTTATTCCGGCTTTGAAAATGTTGAGAAGTTGAAGAATTGGGCAAAAGAGCGTATCGAAGCTAAATCTCAGTCTGATATTTCTAATGTCGAGAAGAAACAACTCCTTGATTATTTAAATTCTGTGTATTCTTTCGATGTACCAAGCAAAATGCTTGATTTTGAGTTTAATTCAATATTAAGACAAATTCGAGCAGAAGCTGATAGAGAAGGGAAGAAGCTAAGTCCTTCGAAGATGCCAAAGGTTGAAGAGGAATGTAAAGATATCGCTTTACGTAGAGTTCGTCTCGGTCTTGTAATTTCGAAGATTGCTAAAGATGAAAAAATCTCTGTTACTCAAGATGAGTTGCGGTATGCTATGTTGGATTTCGCTAGATTGTTCCCAGGGAAAGAGAAAGAAGTAATATCTAAGTATTCTAATGATCCTACATTTATCTCATCTTTGGCTGGGCCTATTCTCGAGCGTAAAGTTGTATCGTTTATAGAGCAAAAATATGCTAAGTTGAATGATGTCGAAATTACCACAAAAGAGTTGCTAGAGCTAGATTCTGAGTTTTTTGATTGCTATGAAGATGATGAGCAAGAAGATGCATTAAAACCTAAAGTAGCGGCTGAAAATAATACAGCGTCTTCAGATGAAACCAATGCGGTTAAAAAAACAAGAAAGGCTTGTGTGAAAAAAGATGAGTCAGAAGTAAAGTCTTCTACGGCTACGAAGAAAAGAGCTTCTAAAAAGAAGGAAGATTCTAAAGAATAGTTTTTGCTTATACTTTTTTTAATTTTTTACGGGCTAAAATAGCCCGTTGTTTTTTGTCACAGGAGATTTTATGTCTAATGAGATAATGAGTTGTATCCCAATGGTTGTAGAGCAAGGCGCTCATGGCGATAGGGTTTTTGATATATACTCTAGGTTATTGCGTGAACGAATCATATTTCTTGCAAATCAAGTGAATGATTATACTGCTAGCTTGATATGCGCTCAGTTGCTTTTTCTTGAGGCAGAAGATCCAAAAAAAGATATATTTTTTTATATAAATTCGCCTGGCGGTGTTGTTACATCTGGGTTGTCGATATACGATACAATGCAGTATATACGTCCTAGAGTTATTACGGTTTGTATGGGACAAGCTGCGTCAATGGGGTCATTATTATTGGCAGCAGGAGAGCCAGGATGCAGATATTCTTTGCCTAATTCTAGAATCATGATACATCAACCATCTGGAGGGGTTCAAGGGCAAGCTACTGATATAGAAATTCATGCTAAAGAAATTCTTAAGTTGAGGTCGAAATTAAATGGTATGTACGTAAAGCATACAGGTAGGAAATTAGATGAAATTGAAAAAGCTATGGAAAGAGACAATTTCATGGATCCAGAAACAGCTTTAGAATTCGGATTAATAGATAAGATAATTACAAAAAGAGAATTAGAATAAATTAAGTTTAGTTTCTTATCTTATACTATCGATAATAACCTATGTGAAGTTAGTATTTTGCATAGGTTTTTTTATTGGTACTTAACGTTAGAGTTTTTAAAAAATCGCATTTAATTTATATATTTTTTATTATTACCATATACGGAATAAAAGTATGCTATTTTTTGATGATGACCCTTTTTTTATAATGCGTACGTCTCCAGAGTTTGGTTCTCCATTATCCATTGACTTATTAATTTTATATGCGGTTTTCTCTGTAGCTATTGGGGAAAAATCTTTGTTATCTGATGTTTTTTCGCACCAAATTAACCATAGTCCATCCATTCCATTAATCGTATTCGAAACAGATAATATTCCTCCCAATTTTGTAGTTGGAAAGCCATCTAACATGTGTACTGAAGAAAAACAATCTTTCGTTATGTGAGACCAAAATCTTTTAGCATCTTCCTTGTTTTCGATTATGCCAGTTTCATCTCCATTAGCTAAATCGCTTGAAATGGCGATAGACGCTTCTTTAAAATCACCAGGAAGTGCTCCATACTTTTCATAAAAAATTTGGACGGCAGATTTGTAGTTTTCAACTTGTGCAATAAGTGATCTGATTTTTGCTAGCTCAATTAAATCACGTCCCTTGAGTGATAATCCCATTAAAATTCCTATTACACTTAATGCAATTGCAACTTCTATTAGAGAAAAGCCCATGCGCTGTTTTTTCAAAAATCTCATATAATTGGCCTCGTATCATTTGTATATTTTTTAGAGTAATTAACATCTTTTGGATGAATTACATTTTTGGATTTTTTATCTATAATTCGTGCTCTTAAAAAGATTATCAATTCTGAAATTTCTGAATCCTCTGCAGATGAATTAAATATGTCTTTTATGACTTTGTATTTTTTTGTTCCAGGAACACCAGATATTTCAGAAATAGATTTTTCTTGCATTAACCCGCCTAATACTATGACTTGTCCAGATTTTACATTTAATACAGAGTCAAGTTCTCTAACTTCAACTACTGGAATATCTATAGTATTTTGTTGAGCATTCATTGCACTTGTAGAGCCGCTGCTTCCAATATAAGTGTATGTAGGAATTTTTTTGAAATCGACAACTCTAGATATTGTTGGCCTTAACGTGAGAGTTATTGTTTTATTAGAAAAATCTATAGCTGGCTGAACAGTAAAAATTAGTCCTATTGGAATAGTTTGAATGTCTGTATAGAAAGAATCGCTGCTTCTAGTATCTCTATAAGTAGAAAAATTTCTGTATATTGCAGGTTTTGAGACTATTTCATTTCTTGCTACTTTTAAAACAGCAGATTGGTTGTTCATTACGGTAATTCTTGGGTTAGATAGAGTTTTTATAGCTCCAAATCTTTCTATATATTTTAAGATAGAACTAAAATTTGTGCTACTGTATCCTAAAGAGAACATAGGTAGTTGTGAACTATTAGAAATATCATCTGCAGATTTTGCATCTAGTATTATTTTTGAAGTTCCAGATGTATACCAATTTATACCGCTTCTGTATTCATCTTTTAGTTTAACTTCTAATATTTTCGCTTCTATAAGAACTTGTGTTTCTGTGGTTTTTTTTAGAAGTTTAATATAATCTTTAATCACTTTGTGTTTTTTGCTGTTAGCAATGATAGATACTAGTCCACCTTGCCTATGTATAGAGACGCTACTATTTTCAGTGTCGTTTAATATTGCTTTTATTGAATTTTCTAATTCAGCCCAAAAATCATTTTTTCCTCTTGCTTTCACTGAGGAGCTAGAACCATTATCTAATACATTTTGCGTTTTTTTAGATCTATTGTCGTGCGTAATTGAATCTGCGCTAGCAAAAACATCATTTGTTGATGCGATTTCACATTTGCTTTCTCTAGATAGGTTTAAAAACTGTATATCATAAACTTCTAAGTAAGGTTTATCTTTTTCTATTGAAATAGAATCATTGATAATTTTGTATCTTAGGTCACATAAATTACAGATATCTTCGATTATATCGATGAACGGTTTGTTTTGCGCTGATAGTGAAATTTTCTCGTTTATCCCGTTAGCTAAACAAACAGAAATATTAGATTCTTTTGCAAGATTGATAATAGCATCGTTTAATGTCATATCACTAGTTATATGACATGAGATTTTTGTATAAAACTTCTCGTTATACAAAACTTCATTTTCTTTGGTTTCTTCTGTATTTTCTATTGGAATTTGTTCAAAGATAGGTTCATTAAAATCTTTTGTATCGTTTATTGTTATTGGTTTTGTCAGATGTTTCTTATGTATTTTATCGCAAGCGTATAGGCAGAACATTGAACACAATATAACAAAAAAACGCATGCGATTATAACTCGAGGTAACGCAATGATTAGACGATATAACAATTAAAAGAAGCTTAATGCTTTTATTGAAATACTGCTGATTTATATTTTTGCTGTATTTTAAAAAACTGATTCCATATTTTATCTTATTATGTTACCATGAGAGAAATAAATGCGGTCGTGGCGGAACTGGTAGACGCGCAGCGTTGAGGTCGCTGTGGAGAGATCCGTGGAAGTTCAAGTCTTCTCGACCGCACCATAACATCCAATAATCAACTAATATTTAATTTGTTTGGTTTATCATTCCATCGTATGTGATACTTTGAGTTTGGGAATGAAAAAAAACTTTATTATAGCATGTGTATTTGTAGCTTCTTTTTCTGTCGCTAAGCAGAATATTGAGGATAAAAAAGTGTATACTAAATTTGATTGGGTAGGTAGTGTAAATAAGAAAGGTTCAGAATTTTTCAAAGCCGATTATAAAAATGCTATGCGTTCAAAAATAGTTCAAATACTATCTAACTTTTTTTATCAACAGAAGGGTGCGAATTCAACAATGAATTTAGCAAAAGAAGCTATTGCTGATATTGAGGCTTTTCGTTCAGATAAGCAATACAGATTTGATGGATATTACTGTGCTGCTTTAGATGCATTAGAATCATTCATTGAAAATATGGTTGATAAGGAAATCTATGATAAATACGTAGGTTTATTTGATATAAACTCTGAAATGGCTGATATTGCTGATGCGCTTACTTGGCTAGCGTCTTCTATGTCAAAACTATCTAGACATAAATATTCACAAGAAACTATGTCACATATTGTGAATAAAAAATTTTTGTATAGACATATATATATATTATCAAGATTAGAAATTTTTTCGCATTTAAATTATTCTCAAAGAGAATTTATTCTTCAAATGTCAAAGTGGTTTGAATCTGCCATCGGATTGATTAATATTTCGAATGGGCCAGGGCATGCTGATGATCAAGCCGATTTATTCGTAGGTGGACTAGCGATGGTTTCATCTGATGCACAAAAATTCCATAATGGAATGAATGAGATTTTTTCAAATGTTGAAAATATAAAAAGTGGATATGTAGGTGGAGAGAAAAGAGAGGTTAGTGAATTGCTTAATATTTTGAAAGAAATGAAACAATCTGCATATCTTAATGTAATAAATGTAGGTAATGAAACGAGAATAAAACCTACAAGATCAATGATTCGTGAAATTGTTAACACAATAAATGCGGCAGAAAACTTTCTAAAAAGCAAATAAATCGATTGGCGTATTAAATTGTTTCGTCAGCTTTACATAGATCTTCTATTATAATATCTATTGTTTTCGTGTTACCAAACGAATTTAGTGTTAATGTTCCAAGAACGAGCAATAGTTTGCTCTTTTCGGAAAGTAGTACTTTCCCTAATTCGCTATCTACGCAGTTAAATGCGATTCCTTTTAGCTTTGTGCCGAATTCATCTTCGAATAAAACTGATATATGTTTTTTATTTTGCCCGACGATTGATGAGTAGGATATTTTTACATTTGGAATAATGAAATGCGGTACTTCATTGCCATGCCCAAAAGGTTCTAAAACGCTTATTTGTTCAAAAGTTTGTAAATTTAAAGCTCTTGCTGAAAGATATCCGTCTGTAACAATTTTTACCGGCGGAATTGGTTTTGTAATTCGCTCTTTTAGAAACTCTTTAAATTCTCTGATTTTTTCATAACTGATTGTAAAACCACCTGCTAATTTGTGTCCTCCTCCGCCTAATAAAATACCAGCATTTTTTGCTTCTATTATAATTTCTGCCAAATCATAGTTTTCTGTCGATCTAGCTGATCCATGTCCTACACCATTTTCATTGAATGAAATAACAAATGACGGAACGTTATATTTTTCTTTAATTCTTCCTGCGACAATTCCTATCACACCTGGATGCCAATTTTCGCTGTAAGCAACGATAAATTTTTCATCATTCAGCGGAGGCGCTATCGAATCTAGAATTATGCTTTCTAATGTTTGTCTTTGTGTATTTAATGTTTCGATTTTTTGAATTATATTTTCTACTTTTTCTTTAGATTTTGTAGTTAAAAGCTCGACGCTTATTTTCGCGTGATCTAACCGACCTGCTGCGTTTAGCCTTGGGCCTATAAAAAAACCGAATGTTTCTGTTGAAATATTTCCTTTTTCTATGCTTGTTTTTGCTAGCTCTTTTAGCCCTAAATTTTTTGTGTTTTTTATGGCTTTTATGCCTGCAGACACTATAGCCCTGTTTATTCCAGATATTTGCATGACATCGCACACAGTTCCCAATGCGACTAAATCTATTAGGTCAAGTAGATTTGGTTCTTTTATCCTATTTATGACAAAAAATTTCGTTAAACGAAAATAACGGTTTAATGCTACTAAGAAAAAAAATACTACTCCAGCTGCGCATAAATTTTGCAAATTTGATGAATCATCTGGTCTATGCGGATTTACAATAGAATATGCATTTTCAGATATTTTGTCGACTTGATGGTGGTCTAAAATTACTACATCTATATCGAGTGATTTTGCGAACTCTAGCGCATCAAATGCAGTAGAGCCATTATCTGCAGTGATTATTGTTTTCGCGTCAGTTTTTGTAACAATTTCGCTATTTAGTCCATACCCATCATCAATTCTATGAGGAATATAATACTCAAAATTTTTGAAATTTATTTCATTGAAATAATTGACCAAAAGAGCTGTCGATGTAACTCCATCTACGTCGTAGTCTCCTATGATGAAAATTTTTTCATTATTCTTTATACAGCTTGCAATTTTTTGAACGCTTTTTTCCATATCTTGCAAAGTATATGGATCTGGCATTGTATTTCGTATCGTAGCGTTTATGAATTTATCTGCGTCAGATTCTGAAATTTTTCTATTTATCAAAAGCCTTGATACTATTTCTGGAAAATCTGTGTATTTTGCACACATATCCGGTACAAGCCATATTTTCCCTGTTATAGACTTAATTTCTTGCATATTCCTTATACGTGTCCGATTTTCCCAGACGCTCTTTTTAATTTGTCGTTAATCGCGATTCCTATTCCTACATTTTCTATGTGAGCTACACAAATCCTTGTACATTTTTCTCGGTCTAGGATTCTTAGCATATTAAACAAATTATGTGCAGCTTCATGTAAATTGCCAGTATTGCTTAAATCTAGATAAGTTTTGGCTGTATTTTTTAAATGAAAATTTTTCGAACCAAAATCTAAGAAAGCATCGTCATTATTGCATGTGTTTTGATCCATATGCAGTTCATGCCGTGGCGCATAATGTTTGAACATCATGCCAGGGGCAATAGGCTTTTGGTTTGAATTTTCATAATTAGAAATTTTTACTCCGCAAATGTCTTCTATCTGTTCGCGAGTTATTCCGCCATACCTTAGGATCGTAATTTTTTCAGGAATAGACGCATCGATTATTGTAGATTCTACTCCAACGTTACACATCCCTCCATCGATCACTAGTAAATCTTCTATATCAGAAAAATCCGCCATGACTGCTTCTGCTGTCGTATTACTTAAAGAGGTAGATTTATTAGCACTAGGCGCTACTAATGGAAAATCCAACATAGAAAGCAGTTTGTGCGCAACTTCATTTTTCGGGACCCTAACAGCTAAAGTTTTTAACTCAGCTGTGGCTAAAGTAGATACTTTAGAATTTTGGTTTTGCTTTAACACCAAAGTCATTGGCCCAGGCCAAAAATTTTCTGCTAATTTTTCTGCAATTTTATTTGGAATTACATCTTTTGAAAGTGCAATTGACGCTGATTTATAATGAGCTATAAGCGGATTAATAGAAGGCCGATTTTTTGCTTTGTATATTTTAGAAACAGCAGTGTCGCTATATGCGCTTCCACCTAGTCCATAAACTGTTTCAGTAGGGAAGGCTACAATTCCATTTTTCTCTAAACAAAAAACGACCCTATCTAAAGAGTCGTTTTTCGGATCGATTAGTATCGCCATTTATTGCAAACCAAAGCCACCATATTTGTCTTTGAATTTCGCAATACGACCAGCTGTGTCAACCAACTGTCTTGCACCAGTCCATGCAGGATGTGATTTTGGATCAACATCTAATTTCATAGTGTCACCAGCTTTTCCCCATGTTGACCTTGTTTTAAAAGATGAACCATCAGTCATAACAACTGTGATCTCATGATAATCAGGATGAATATCTTTTTTCATAAAAAACCCAAAAATTTCAAAGTTATCTAATTTTACCTTAAACACATAAAAAAAGCAAACGCATCGGAAAATGCGAATGCTTTTGGTGAATTTATTGGTTCGTAATTAGTTTAAGCTTTCCTTCTAATGTATTTTGAAATAATCCATTTATATTTACGTCCGCTTTTGATAATTCTTGGCTAATAAGTTTTAATTTTCCTTCAGTTATATGTTGAAATGGATTTTTATTGTTGACTACACAATCAAGATACAAAAGGAATATAGCATCGAAGCTGACATTATAGTAGCCTTTCCACATAGAGCAAATGGTAGTCATGTCGTCAATTAGATCAGCGTACGAAGACGCGACACTTGCAAGAGCTAGTTTTTGTGGAGAAGTAGTAATTTTTTTAAATGTGAGTCCTCCTTGCCCTTTCTGTTGTCGCATAATTGTACCTTCTGTCGAGAATCCATCTGAACCAAAGATTACGGATTCAACTGTTCTATTCATAGAACTATCAAGGCTTATTGTAGGAGCTTCATTATCTTTATCGCTTTGATTACTCGACTTAATTGCCAATTCACTACTTTTACATTCCAGTCTACTAACGATCTTTTGCTTCTTTGGAGTATCAAAGTGCTCTTTATCTCCTTCTAGTAGGTTTATTAATGGGGTTACGAAATTTTGTACAGATGATATTCCATTTCTAAAAGATAACATATATAATATTCTTGCATAATCAGAAATGTCGAACAATGTATTGTATCTCTCTATTGAGATACTCCCATTTTTCGTAGTCATTTTGTATATCGTTTTCTGATAATTAAAAAAAGTACCGATAACTTTTTCCATTAGGTTCGTATAGTCAGTTGTTCCAAAAATTTCTTTTGTAATACTATCATTCATTAAAGCAAGAGAATGCTGCCCATTCTTTATAAGTCTTGATATATCTTTTTTTCTTTTTTCTTGTTTTTCAAACTCTTGTTCTAATCTTTTTTGTTCTTCTTCATATAAACGTTGTTTTTCTTTTAGCTCTTCGTTTTCTTTTTGTAGTCTGGCATTTTCTTCTGCTTGTTTTTTAATCGTCTCTTCTAATTCTTTTTGTTTTCTCTCTTCTTCTTTACGTTTTTCTTCTTCCTCTTTTTTACGTTGTTCTTCTTTTAAACGTTTCTGCTCTTCTTCTTTACGTTTTTCTTCTTCTAAACGTTTTTTTTCTAATTCCTCTTGCTTACGTTTTTCTTCTTCTTGGCGTTTAGTTATATTTTGCTGTTCAGTTTCTGTAAATACTGATTTATCATCTATAGATAATTCATATGTCTCATT
>CAYLKK010000009.1:11743-14725 GCA_964384495.1 uncultured Alphaproteobacteria bacterium | reverse complement strand
TTATCATCATTGATACCAGCAATAGACTCAACAGCCCTACGAAGGCCACTATCTGAAACTTTATTCTTAGTCTTATAATTACTTATAATCTTCACCGCACGCCGTTGATCCATTCCGAATGACTCGTCAAACAACATTGTTAATAATAAACTTGAAAACGCAACCTTAGAAAAGAACATAAAAATCACCCAATTAATATAACCAACGTCATATATTAGCAAAAACCACTAACATTATACTAACAAGCTAAGTATAAATGTAAAATATTTAAAAAACCTTCCAAACAAATCCAGCTGTAACTGCTAAATTATCTTTAACCTGAATGCGGTTCTTTTTTGCTTTAAGTATATATCTCACACCGATATTCGCTGATAATTTCTCAGAAACTTTATGTGTATATGATAGCTTAAACGATGGAACTATTTTTCTCATATTACCTTTAAGAACGACAAAGTCGCCAATAGGATTTTTTCCTGAAAGTCCAAAACTAACTCCAACACGTGTCAAACCTGCTCCGATTTCTATTAAAGATTTTTCACTATTTCTATATCCGATAACAAAACCTACAGAAGGAGTAAAACACTCTCTCTTCGAGTTCATCGAAGCATTTGCGAAAGTTCCAGTTTCATTTACCAACAATGTACCAGCTAAATCTTTGCTATCACTGCTAAGGATAGTGCCACCTGTAACATTATCATAAATACCAGCGATAATAGAATCATGTTCCATTCCCATAATTGAGCCAGCCTTTCCAACCTCTGCCAATTTAAGCTCTTTTCTGTTTAGTGAAGATATATCGCCTCTTTCTGTAGCAGCTTTTAACTTATCCTCATCACGCGCATCGCCAGCTTCATCGAATGTTTCTAACTCATAAAGCTTATATGCCCCACGGCCAGACAATCCAGCATGCATATTTCTTTTCCCTCTTGTATTGAAAGAACAATCGACTTCTGCTCCGAACGTAAATTTACCTCGATTTGCAAACCTATATGTAAAGTTCAAATTAGCTCCACCAACATCAGAACGCTTGCTAATAGCCATATTTCTATTTACAACACGAACGAACCTCTTAAATGCTATATCATCCTTATCGAATATAAAATCTGGATCACGACTTGGACTATCTTTAACAGCTATATCAACGCTCTTAATACTCTCATATAAAACCATGTCAGCTAAAGCTTTTTTATATGCATCAATATCAGAGTTCCACTCTTTAACAACTTTTTCTGTCGCGTAAGACGTATCTGTAAATGCAAGATCACCATAACATGCTATATCTTCATCTCCAGTTTTATTCCACATTAAGCGCAAGTAATCGTATGTAGCCTTAACTTCCTTCGATACCTCAACTTTTTGCGTAGAATATAAACCACCAATACCTACAGACAAACCCAAAAAATCAGAGTTACTATATTGACTACCATCTTTAACTGTTTCACCAAACGATGAAAAGCATACACAACAAACAGAACAAGTAAATAACAATATTTTATTCATAAGACAAAACCACAGATTACAAACAGAAAAGAATGACAATCTCGATAAAATTTGGCGAGGTCGCACCTGGCATAATGAAAACATATACACATTGCACAACAACATGAAGACAACACACACAACACTTTCTGCATAGCGACCTCATAAAAAAACAATTACACTTTACCGTATTTTAAATTAATACGAAAAGACATAGACGCATTATATGATTTTCACTGTTGCATTATTGCATCAATATATCTATATAATTAGTTTATTAATCTATCAATATATTTGCGTTTTCTTTTATTCTATTTGGAATATAAAAAAAATACTTAATCTGATTTGCTTTTACTTATATAATACATACAACGCAGAAAGAAAAAACTGAGCATGTATGTGAGTTTGTTCCCCTATTTATATGTCAATACAATAATAATATTTGAATAAAAATAAACTTTTACCACTCAAAATAAAACTATTTTTAATTATCGTACGTTATAATCATTAGTAATTCTTTTATCCATTGGAGTTTGTTTGTGAACAAAGTGCTAGTTATAATTGGATCTATCGTTGTTTGCCTAATAGGAGCATTTTTTTTCTTTGCAGGAGTATTTACAGGAAGCGAAATAAATTCAATTGAAAAAGTAGATATTGTTGACAAAATAAAGAATAAGATTGACAATGTTGTAATAAGCGCTGCGCCACAACAGTTAGAGCATATAAATGATGCATCTAATACGCTCCCAAACGACAAAATTATAGAATTTGAAAAACAAAATAGTGGGTTGATTTTGGAAAAACCAGACACAGCAATAACTGTTGATATGTTGCTCAATGAAGTTGTATCGAATCACACCACTATTGACGATTGCCTATTAGATTCTCTAAAAACAGAAAACAAACAACCAGTAACAAATAATGCAGAAAAACAATCATTAGTGTTTGTCGGTTATTTTGATATTGAGACTGCTCAGAAAATTAGCAAACTACTTATGGCAAAAGGATATCCAGCTCACATACAAACACCGAGAGAAACTAATTTAAACGCATTTGTGTTTTGTGGTCCATTTAGAGAAAAAGAAAACGCGAATAAATTCCTTAGGTGGTTAAAAAATCATAAATTCGCAAATGCAATGATCGTAGATTCAAAAAATATGCAACAAGAAATATTTACACAAAAAGACCTTTCTAAAGCCTCTAGTAACCTTCCTCAAAATAAAAATTTGCAATCGATAAATAGCACAGAAAAGAATATTATGAATCAAGATTATTCGTCTAACAAAAAAAGCAAAAAGAAATCTAGCAAAAATACTGATAAAAAATTAGATCAGGATATAGATGAGGAAATATTCGATGATGAAAATCTAGATGAAGAAAATGAACAAAATAATAAAAAAAGCAAAAAGAAATCTAATAAAAATACAGATAAAAAATTAGATCAGGATGATATAGATGAGGAAATATTCGATGATGAAAATCTAGATGAAGAAAATGAACAAA
>CAYLKK010000009.1:0-11643 GCA_964384495.1 uncultured Alphaproteobacteria bacterium | reverse complement strand
GAAAATCTAGATGAAGAAAATGAACAAAATAATAAAAAAAGCAAAAAGAAATCTAGCAAAAATACAGATAAAAAATTAGATCAAGATATAGATGAGGAAATATTCGATGATGAAGATCTAGACGAAGAAAATGAACAAAACGATAAAAAAAGCAGAAAGAAATCTAGCAAAAATACAGATAAAAAATTAGATCAAGATATAGATGAGGAAATATTCGATGATGAAGATCTAGACGAAGAAAATGAACAAAACGATAAAAAAACGCATTAATTAGTTAGTAACGACAATTAAACATGAAGTTTTTGAATTTACCTTAAAAACCGATCCAAAGCTTGATTATTCTTATATATTTCCTCAGAAAGACTAAAACAACATTACTTATAATATTGTTTTACAGAAAAAGCCGCCATTTCTATAATGGCGGCTAATCAATTTATCGATTAATTTTCAACAAATGACTCAGCAGAAGATATAGCTTGTTTTTGAGCTTCTAAAACCTCAAAATCTCTGCGAAGTGCCATTCGCTTAATCTCGTTCATAATAAAACCAGTTCCAGCAGGAATTAAACGACCGACTAATACATTCTCTTTCAATCCTTTTAGTTCATCAATTTTCCCCTCTAATGCAGCATCAGTTAGCACCCTAGTAGTTTCTTGGAAAGAAGCAGCAGAAATGAACGAGTGTGTCTGCAAAGATGCCTTTGTAATACCTTGCAGAATCCTTTTTGCTGTAGCAGGAGTTCCACCTATATCAATAGTTTTCTTATTCTCTTCCTGAAAATCTTTAAGATCGACTTGCTCACCAGAAACGAATGTAGTATCGCCAGGATTAACAACTTCTACCTTTCTGAGCATTTGCCTTACAATAACTTCAATGTGCTTATCGTTAATTTTCACACCTTGAAGTCTGTAAACTTCTTGAATTTCATTAACCATATACTCAGCCAAAGCTTCTACACCCAACACATTTAATATATCGTGAGGTGCTACAGTTCCATCGACTAAGACATCACCTAAATTAACGAAGTCACCTTCCTGAACAACTATATTTCTCCATTTTTGCACTAGATACTCAATTTTCTGAGTACCATCTTCAGATGTGATAGTAATATTTCTCTTACCTTTGTAGTCTTTTCCAAAAGACACATAACCTACTAGCTCGCTAATCACTGCGCTATCCTTTGGTTGTCTAGCTTCAAACAACTCAGAAACGCGAGGTAAACCACCTGTAATATCTTTTGTTTTAGATGACTGTCTTGGCAACCTAGCAATGACATCACCAACATTGACATGATCTCCATTAGCAACAGCCAATACAGTATCAGGAGAGAGCAAATACCTAGCCTCTTGACCATTTGAAAGCACAATTGGATTTGCATTATCATCCATCAAAACGACCATAGGTCTCATAGACGAATTTCTTGCATTTTGTCTCCAATCTGAGACTACATAGTTTGTTATACCAGTAGCATCATCAACATTTTGCTTCAATGACACTCCATCGATCAAATCAACGTAATGAACTACACCAGATTTCTCGCTTACGACAGGGACAGTAAATGGATCCCAATCAGCAATCTTATCTCCCTTCTTTATTGATTGGCCTTCAGAAACATACAAGAATGCTCCATATGGAATTTTGCTCTTTGATCTTTCTTTTCCTCTAGAATCTAAAATAACGACCTCCAAATGTCTATTCATAACGATAGTATTACCATTAACATCATTCACGACATTGTTGTTTGCAATACTAACAACACCATCAAATGCCGATTCTACAGACGATAGCTCTACTGTTTTTTGTGCAGTACCGCCAACGTGGAATGTACGCATTGTCAACTGAGTTCCAGGTTCACCAATAGATTGAGCAGCTATAACTCCTACAGCTTCACCTATTCCTATAATGCTTCGTCTAGACAAATCTCTACCATAACATTTCGCACAAATTCCGTTCTCACATTCACAAGTTAAAACAGACCTAATTTTTACTTCAGAAATTCCAGCTTCTGTTATTGCAGCGCAAGCATCCTCATCAACAAGTTCTCCAGCTTTCAGAATAACTTCATTTGTATCAGGATGTAATACGTCTTCTATGACTGTCCTACCTAAAATTCTCTCGGATAATGATGCGATTACCTCACTTCCCTGCAACACATCTTTTATATTTATACCACGTTTTGTTCCGCAGTCGATTTTTGTTATTACACAATCCTGTGCAACGTCGACTAAACGTCTTGTCAAATACCCAGAGTTTGCCGTTTTCAAAGCAGTATCTGTCATACCTTTTCTAGCGCCATGTGTAGAAGTAAAGTATTCCAAAACAGCTAAACCTTCCTTAAAGTTTGAAATAATAGGAGTCTCAATAATCTCACCCGACGGCTTAGCCATCAAGCCACGCATACCTGAAACCTGCCTCATTTGAGCCGCAGAACCTCTAGCTCCAGAATGCGCCATCATATAAATCGAGTTTACCGGTCTTCCTGGCTCAATTTTAGAGATACCCTGCATCATCGTTTCAGCTACTTTATCTGCACACGTAGACCAAGCATCTATAGCTTTGTTATACTTTTCACCAGCAGTAATTAGACCATCGAGATACTGTTTCTCATACTCTGCAACCATTTTACTCGTTTCGTCGACAATTTTCTGTTTTTCAGGTGGAATATACATATCATCCTTCCCGATTGAAATGCCTGCAATCGTCGAGTAATGATACCCTATCTCTTTTATTTTATCGACAAAAATAACTGTATCTTTCTGCCCACAATAACGATATATATAGTCAATCAAAGCGCCAACATCTTTGCTTGTCAAAAGCTTATTTATTAACTCATAATTTACATGCTCGTTTTTAGGTAAAATTTGAGCCAAAATGTAGCGACCAGGAGTCGTATCTACAATTATATTCTTTGTTACACCATTTCCGACGAACTGAGGATACCTAGCCTTAATTTTCGAATGCAATGTAACAACTTTATTTTCTAATGCATGATTAATTTCAGCTAAACCAGAAAATACCATCCCTTCACCTGGTTCCTTATCAAGAGCCATTGTAAGATAATAGACGCCAAGAATTATATCTTTAGTAGGGACAATAATAGTACGACCATTCGCTGGGCTCAATATGTTATTAGTAGCCAACATTAAAACACGAGCTTCTAACTGAGCCTCTACAGACAAAGGCACGTGAACTGCCATTTGGTCACCATCAAAATCAGCGTTAAATGCAGTACAAACAAGCGGATGCAATCTAATAGCCTTCCCCTCAACCAAAACAGGCTCGAACGCCTGAATACCTAATCTATGCAATGTAGGGGCGCGATTTAACAAAACTGGATGTTCTTTTATAACCTCTTCAAGAATATCCCAAACTTCTGGCTTTTCTAAATCTACAAGCCTCTTAGCTGATTTCAATGTGCTAGCAAAGCCATACCTTTCTAATTTAGAATACACAAATGGCTTAAATAATTCTAAAGCCATACGCTTTGGAAGACCACACTGATGCAATTTCAAATTAGGTCCAACAACAATAACAGAACGACCTGAATAATCGACTCGTTTTCCCAACAAGTTCTGCCTGAATCTCCCTTGTTTTCCTTTCAAAGATTCAGAAAGAGATTTTAGTGGTCTCTTGTTTGCACCAGTAATTACACGCCCTCTTCTACCATTATCAAACAACGCATCTACAGCCTCTTGAAGCATTCTTTTTTCGTTTTTAACAATAATATCAGGAGCGTGTAATTCGAGTAAGCGCTTCAAACGATTATTTCTGTTAATTATCCTTCTATAAAGATCATTCAAATCTGAAGCCGCAAAACGACCGCCATCCAATGGGACCAAAGGCCTTAAATCAGGTGGGATAACCGGAATACATGTCATTATCATCCATTCAGGCTTATTTCCTGAACTAATAAAAGCCTCTATCAACTTCAAACGTTTAACTAATCTCCGTCTTTTCATATCAGACGTACAAGAGTGCAATTCTTCCCTCAATTTTACTTGTTCAGCACGCAAATCTACACACATCAACAACTCTCTAAGAGCCTCCGCTCCAGTACCAGCTTTGAAGCTATCTTCGCCGAATGCATCCTGAGCGCCATAATACTCTTCTTCACTAATCAACTGCATAGGTTCAAATGGAGTCATACCTGGATCTATTACGATATAACTATCGAAATAAAGCACCTTTTCGACTTCATTTGCAGTAAGATCTAATACAAGCGCCAAGCGGCTGGGAATCGTTTTTGTAAACCATATGTGAGCGACAGGGGAAACAAGCTCAATATGCCCCATTCTCTCACGTCTAACTTTCGACAAAGTAACTTCGACCCCACATTTTTCGCAAATAACGCCACGATACTTCATACGCTTATACTTGCCACACAAGCACTCATAATCTTTTGTAGGCCCGAAAATCTTAGGACAAAATAAGCCGTCACGCTCAGGCTTAAATGTTCTATAGTTTATTGTTTCAGGTTTCTTAACCTCACCAAATGACCAAGACCTAATCCTTTCAGGAGATGATATAGAAACCCTAATCGCGTCAAAACTATTTAAGTTATTTACTTGACCGAAAATTCGCTGTAATTGATTACTCATTATTCTCCATCTCCTATCCTAAATTATTCTCATCCCATAGATCTGACGCGTCATCATAGTCAGAATCGACTTGCATTTTTTGGAACTCAAAATTCAAACCTAACCCACATATTTCCTTACTAAGAACATTGAATGACTCAGGAATTCCAGGCACTATATTGTTATCTCCTCTAATAATAGACTCGTACGCCTTTGTTCTTCCATTCACATCGTCAGATTTTACAGTAAGCACTTCCTGCAAAATATGAGCAGCGCCATGCGCCTGTAAAGCCCAGACCTCCATTTCACCGAACCTTTGGCCACCGAATTGCGCTTTTCCACCCAAAGGCTGCTGAGTGACAAGGCTATAAGGTCCAATAGAACGAGCATGCAGTTTATCATCAACCATGTGATGGAGCTTTAACATATACATACATCCTACAGTTATTTTCCTATCAAATGGCTCCCCTGTTCTACCATCATACAAAGTTACCTGCCCAGAAACATCGAACCCAACATCATTCAGCATTTTTACGATATCAGCTTCCTTCGCTCCATCAAATACAGGTGTAGCCATTGGAACACCATCCGTTAAGTTAGTAGCCATTTCTACGACAGAGTAATCGGTCATTTTATCTATATCTTTGCAAACTTCTTTGTCACCATAAACCTCGCTCAATTTTGTGCGCAACTCAGACACAAGCTTTTCCTTGCTAACCTTTTCCAAAATTTCCCTTACTTGCTTACCGTAACCTATAGAAGCCCATCCAAGGTGCGTCTCCAGAACCTGACCAATATTCATACGTGATGGAACACCAAGAGGGTTCAACATTATATCCAAAGGAGTACCATCTTCAAAATATGGCATATCAGCAATAGGCACCACCTTAGACACAATACCCTTATTTCCATGGCGACCAGCCAACTTATCTCCAACTTGAAGTTTTCTTTTTTCCGCTACGTATACTTTAACTATCTTCAAAACTCCTGGAGCCAACTCAGATCCAGATTTTACCTTTATAACGTCTTCCTCGAAGCGTTTTTCTAAATCTGCTATTATATCCGTGTATTCTTTCTTCAGCGAAATATACTTCTTAGCCGACTCATCGCCCTTCATTGTAATATGCAATAGTTGGAAGCGACTTAAAGAATCAAACACTTCAGCACTTAGTATTTTATTGCCATCCATGTTAGGAATTACAGAATACTCATTTCCAACTAAAACAGCTCTTAATCTCGCTATAAAGTTCTTTTCTATAATCTCCTTTTTAGCATCTAAATCAGCCTTCAAAGAATCTATCTCTTTCTTCTCAAGCAACTTTGCTCTTTCATCTTTAGCTACGCCTTTCCTGGAAAAAATCTTCACATCCACGACAGTACCACTACACCCAGGAGGCAATCTCAAAGAAGAATCTCTTACGTCTGACGACCTTTCTCCAAAAATAGCCCTCAAAAGCTTCTCTTCTGGAGTCATGACAGTCTCACCTTTCGGAGTGACTTTACCGACTAATATATCTCCAGCCTTAACTTGAGCTCCGATATTAATAATACCAGTCTCATCAAGATTCCTCACTGCATCTTCAGAAATATTTGGGAGATCTCTTGTAATTTCCTCATCACCTAATTTCGTATCTCTGGCGACTACCTCAAACTCTTCGATATGAATAGACGTAAACATATCTTCAGAGACCATTTTTTCAGATATAACAATAGCGTCTTCATAATTATAGCCATTCCAGAGCATAAAACCTATCTTAACATTCTGCCCTAGAGCCAACTCTCCTAAATCAGTCGCAGCACCGTCAGCAATCACATCACCAGCATTTATTTTATCTCCTACTTTAACAATAGGCTTTTGATTAATACAAGTACTCTGGTTAGACCTCTCAAATTTCCTTAAATTATAGATATCAACACCGACAATAGTTTTACCTTCTACAGCTCTAACAACAATTCTGTTAGCATCAACTTGATCAACTACGCCACTTCTCTTTGCAATAACAACAGCACCTGAGTCAATAGCGACCTTAGCTTCAATACCAGTACCAACTAATGGTGCCCTAGAACGCATAAGCGGAACAGCCTGCCTTTGCATGTTAGATCCCATCAAAGCTCTTGTAGCATCATCGTTCTCTAAGAAAGGAATTAATCCAGCTGCCACAGAAACCAACTGTTTAGGAGAAACATCCATATAATCTATACTTTCTCTTTGAGCAGAAAGTGTATCCCCACCCCTACGTGCGCTAACAAATTCTTCGACCAATTCATTATCTTCATTCAATTTAGCATTTGCCTGAGCTATTGTATATTTCCCCTCATCTGTAGCAGACAAATACTGAATAGTATTCGTAACTTTTCCATTTACAACTTTTTTATAAGGAGATTCAATAAACCCAAAGTCATTAACTTTTGCAAAAATAGCCAAAGAGCTTATCAACCCGATATTGGGTCCTTCTGGAGTCTCGACAGGACACAAACGGCCGTAATGAGTAGGATGCACGTCTCTAACCTCGAACCCTGCCCTATCCCTGTTTAATCCACCAGGCCCTAATGCGGAAATACGACGTTTATGCGTAATTTCAGACAAAGGATTACATTGATCCGTAAACTGAGAAAGCTGAGACGACATAAAAAAATCTTTTACTGCAATAGATACCCCATTTGCATTAATCAAATCGTTTGGCATAGCCTTATTAACATCGATCAGAGACAACCTATCTGATATCATCTTATCTATACGAGACAAACCAACTTTCACCTGATTCTGCAACAATTCTCCAACAGCTCTAATTCTACGATTCCCCAAATTATCTATATCATCAACAGAAGATCTTCCATCTTTTAAGTTAATCAACTCTTTCAAAATCGCGAGAATATCTTTTTTTGTCAAAGTTCTTTCATCGGAATTTCCAGTATTCCCCAGTCTCTCGTTCAACTTCGACCTACCGACAGAAGAAAGATCGTATCTTTCTCTATCAAAGAACAAACCTGAGAACAAAAACTCAGCACCTTCATAACTTGGAGGATCACCAGGTCTCAACACTTTGTAAATTTCATACAGTGCCTCTTCTCTTGAAGAAACCCTCTCAGAGTTTAATGACTCTATAATATACGCACCGACACCAACCTCATTAGTCAATACCACAGAAAGAGGAGTCACACCAAGAGCCATATCAGCAAAATTTTCTTCACTAATTTTCGTCCCAGCTTCGAATAAAACTATACCTGTATCTAAATCGACTATATCACAAGCACAATATTTATTATAAACATGCTCTGGACGAACAATAATCTTTTTCACACCAGATTCAGCCGCCTTTTTTAAGCCTCTATTCGTAATCTTGTCGCCAGCATTAAAAACAACAGCTCCAGTATCAGCATCTACGACATCGAATTCAGCGATCCCTGGCATCCATTCATTAACCTTGAAATCTCTCCAAAAAGTTCCATTTTTCTGATTGAAGCGAATAACATAAGAATCATAGAAATGAGATATTATCTCCTCTCTAGTCATACCAGTTATTTTCGACTTATCTAAAGCACTTTTCTTATCAGAATTTTCTAGCAATTTCTCAGTTTCATCTGAATACATAGCCATGAGCAACACAGCGATAGACATTTTCCGTCGCCTATCGACTCTCACGCATATATGGTCCTTAGAATCGAATTCAAAATCTAACCAAGCGCCGAAACTAGGAATAACATGACCAGCGAAAAGGTATTTCCCAGACGTATGAGTTTTTCCACCATCATGATCAAAGAAAACGCCTGGAGATCTTTGCATCTGAGATACTATAACTCTTTCTATACCATTTATAACGAAAGTACCATACTGTGTAAGCATAGGAAGCTCACAAACATAAACATCCTGCTCGCGTTGTACATCTATCTCTTTCTTACCTGAATCGCTAGACTTAAAAACAGTCAATCTGAACGTAGCTTTCAAATGATTAGAGTAAGTCAAACCACGACTACGACATTCTTCTACAGAAAAACCTGTAGGCTCCAACTCATACTTCAAAAAATCTATACGAACCTTCCCCGCTGGATCAGACGCAGGGAAAACATCTTCAAAAACCTCCTGTAGCCCGATTTTTTCTCGCTTTAAAGGATTAACATCAAACTGCAAAAAAGAATTATAAGAATCCTTTTGTATTTCTATCAAATTTGGAATTTCGACATTTTCTTTTATACTACCTAAATTTTTTCTGAATCTTTTACGCTCTGTGAACGCTTTTATCATGATAAACACCTCAAGCTTAAGACAAAAACGAGAAACCTGCTCATTCTACAGGAACAAATATTACTATTTCCATCAAAAAAAAACAAGAGGAGCGACAGCCCCTCTTTACAAAATCTTAAATAAATATCAAATTTTACTTAAGTTCTACTTTAGCTCCGGCAGCTTCTAATTTCTTTTTCATTTCCTCAGCATCTGCTTTTGCTACAGCTTCTTTAATCGTCTTAGGCGCTCCGTCGACCATAGCCTTCGCTTCAGTCAACCCCAAACCTGTAATCTCTCTAACAACTTTAATTACGTTAATCTTTGACGCGCCAGCATCTGCCAATACAACATCAAATTCAGTCTTTTCTTCAGCTGCGGCTGCACCAGCTCCAGCGACAACAGCGACAGGAGCGGCAGCAGAAACACCCCAAGCTTCTTCTAACATTTTACTCAATTCTGCAGCTTCAGCAACAGACAATTGTGACAATTCTTCTACGATTTTATTTAAATCAGCCATTTTAATCTCCTATCAATTTTTATTTTTCCGAATAAGCTTTTAATACACGAGCAATCTGCCCACCTGGCGTCTGAATAACAGCGATAATCTTAGCTCTAGCCTCATCAAGAGTAGGCAATTTAGACAAAATATCGATATAAGAAGCATCGACCCTCTTCCCATCAACACCACCAGAAATAACAGTTACCTTTCCATCACTCTTTTCCGCAAAACCTACGATAATTCTCGCAGCTTCTACTGAGTTATTAGAAAAGATGACGCCAACAGGCCCTTTCACATCGCCAACCAGCTCCTCATATTGAGTCCCATGCAAAGCTATGCGAGTCAATGTACCTTTAACGACGCGATACTTCCCACCATCTTCGTGCATTTTTTTTCGCAAAACTTCAACTTCGGCGACAGTCAGACCGCTCTGATTTATCAAAACCGCGACAGAATATTCATTAAACTCCTGGCGAAGCTTTGATACGTACTCAGTTTTTTTATTACGTTCCATCACTATCTCCCCAAAAACAACCCCCAGAGACCAAACAGAACACTAAGATTTTTATATAGCCTGCGCCGGATAATTTTTAAGCAAATAATGCTCCGGCGGTCTCTGACAACTTTAAAGCATTATCCTACAAAGACGACAACTCTGCAAGATCTATTTTTAAGCCAACACCCATAGTACTAGAAATTCCTATTCTTTTCACATAAGAACCTTTAACACCTGCAGGTTTAGCTTTCATAACTGCATCTAAATACGCCTTTACGTTTTTCACCAAATCATCAGCAGAAAAACTCAACTTCCCGACGCCAGCATGAACTATAGCAGAGGAGTCCAATTTATACTCAACTTGCCCAGCCTTTGCAGCTTTAACAGCTCCAGCTACATTTTGAGAAACTGTACCAAGCTTTGGATTCGGCATCAAACCTTTTGGCCCAAGAATTTTACCGATTTTACCAACGACTCCCATCATATCTGGAGAAGCAATACAAACATCAAAATCTATATTCCCATCCTTAACTTTATCAGCCAAATCTTCCGCGCCAACTATATCAGCGCCAGCTGCTATAGCGTCATCAGCTGCAGCACCTCTAGCAAAAACAGCGACCTTAACACTTTTACCAGTTCCAGCTGGCAACGAAACCATACCGCGAATACTTTGATCAGACTTTTTAGGATCCAAGTTCAACCCGATTGTAAGCTCTAAAGTCTCATCAAACTTGCATGATGAATTTTCTTTCAAGAACCTCACAGCATCAGCTATGGAATAATTCTGTTTTGCTACTAACTCAGCAGTTTTTTTTAACCTCTTTCCGTAATGTGCCATATTATACAACCTCCAACCCCATTGACTTAGCAGATCCTATAACCATCATACAGGCAGCATCGACATCATTTGCGTTCAAATCTTTCATCTTCTTTTCAGCTATTTCTCGAATCTGTGCCATTGTAACTTTTCCGCAAGATTCGCGACCAACATTAGAAGCTCCCTTTGTTATACCTGCAGCACGCTTCAAAAGATAGCTTACAGGAGGTAATTTCATCACAAATGAGAAGGTTCTGTCTGCGTAGGCTGTTATGATAACCGGTAAAGGTGTCCCAGGTTCCATAGATTGAGTTTGAGCATTAAACGCCTTACAAAACTCCATAATATTCAAACCGCGCTGACCAAGAGCAGGTCCAATTGGCGGCGAAGGATTCGCCTTCCCTGCAGGTACTTGCAATTTGATAAATCCTACGATTTTCTTTGCCATTTTACCCTCAATAAAAATTACTGTTAAATTATAAAAGAAATCCATCATTGAAATCAACATAATTCGATTTATTGTTAAAGTAAAAAACATGTATTTTTAGTCAATAATTATCAGTATTACACAATTGCCCAGAATCACTTTCAAAAGGACTCCATTGCGAATTCTTACAAAACCCTTGAGGTTTGACGCATATCTTTTCGCTAATGGTTAGTTATGCATCAATAGAATAGGTATACTTCGTACACTTTCAATCTTTTTCATACCCATTCTCTTATGAAAGACCAACTAAGGGCCGACGGACTTGTATGTCAATTGAAGCTTTGCGCCCAGCTTTCTGTTTAGCTTTTTTATAATATTCAAGATATCTATTTATTTAAAATTTTAACAAAAATTACTCCCTTGCCTTGTCGGCGCAATTTTCTTGCTAATTTTAAAAACCGCACCTATAATAAGTATTAATAATATGTTAACTGTGGTAAAGTAGAATGAAAAGTTTTAGGGTGACATTATTTTGTCTATCGTTTACGCTATCAGTTTGTAGCGTATTTGGTTCTAAATTTTCTTAAGAAGCTAGCAAAGCG